>JAIYCN010000098.1 GCA_027487995.1 Rubrivivax sp.
CACGGCCGACTTCCGGCCCACCCAGTTCCATGGCGAACACGCCATCGCGCTGGAAGCAGACATCCTCGATGGAAATTTCTTCGCCGGCGAGCTTCTTCTTTGACGACGTCTCGATGATGGTGGGCGTGGCCTTGCCGCCGAACAGCAGCGACGTGGTGTCGCTCTTGGGGTCGCAGCCGATCAGCAGCACCTTCTTGCCCTGCTGCGCCATCATGTAGCTCAGGTTGGCCAGCGTGAAGCTCTTGCCGATCCCGCCCTTGCCGTAGATGGCGATGATCTGCGTTTCCTTCTTCACCTCGCCGGTGTGCACGCCTGCGGGTTCCATGGCGGCCTCCGCACGCAGTTGCTGCCGGTTGAGCATCAATTGAACCGGCACAGTGCCCGGCTGTTGGGAAGCGTGGCTCATGCGGTGGCACTCCAGTTGAGGATCATCTTCAGACAGGCGGGGTCGCCAAATGCGGTGCGGTAGGCGCGCTCGGCATCGCCCACGCCTTCATGGTGGGTGACCAGGCCATCGAGCGACAGCCGGCCGCTGCTGAGCAAGGCCTGCACCGCCAACATGTCCGGCCGCTGCCATTCGGCGGCAGCTCGGATGCGAGCCTCCTTCATGAAGGCCGGCGGGAATTGGAACGACAGGGGCTCGTGATAGAACCCGGCCAGCACGACTTCCCCACCCGGGGCCAGGCGGCTGATCAGGGTGTCCAGCAGCTTCGCGTCGCCGCTGACGTCGTAGATGGCCTTGTAGTCGCGCCGCGGGTCGTCATCGGGGTGCAGCACGGCATAGCCCTGCGCACCACCTTGGCGGATGGCCTGCGTTTCCCAGACGGTGGGCGCCGCCCCGCCGGCTGCAACCGCAAGGCGCGCCAACAAGCGACCCAACACGCCATGACCCACGATCAGGTCTGGCGGGTCATGCGGCTGGCCGCGCCCGCCACCGGCCACCGAGTGGTAGGCCGTGGCCGCCAGGGCCAACAGCACGGCTTCCTGCCCCGCCGATTCCGGCAAGGGAAAGACCCGCGCGCCCGGCACCACCACACGCGATGCGGAGCCCCCAAAGAGACCACGCGCACCCTCATAACAGTTCGCCCCGGGCACGAACACCCTCTCGCCAATCCTGTAGTCCGTCTGCCGTCCGGCGTCCACCACACGGCCCACCGACTCATAGCCCGGCACCAAGGGATAGCCCATACCCGGGAAGGGCGGCATCTTTCCCGTCCAGAACAAGCGCTCGGTTCCGGTGCTGATGCCGCTCCACTCCATGTCCACGACAAGGTCGGCCGGCCCCGGCGCGTGCAGGGCCAGACGGCTTACCCGCAACTGTTCCGGGCGTTCGATCACCACCGCCAGGGCGCTCAGATCCGATTCCATATGCGTCATCCTAAGTTGACTTTGCTAAATGTCAACTATTGTTTACGACAACTTCACGGCCGTCATGACCCGGGTCTGGAGGGGCAGCCGGGTGGGCATCAGTTCAATCTGCCCAAACCCGGCCTGGGCCAACAGCCGCCCCAGGTGGTCCGGCGACCGCGGCCTGCCGCGCCCCATGGCCATCAGGTAGAAGCCGAAATAGGCCTCGCCCATCGCTTCAGCACCTTGCGTTCCGGACATGGGCTCAGCCAGGACTACGCGGCCGCCGGCAGGCAGGGCCCGATGCACGGCCCTCATCACCGACAGCACCCGCTCGTCCGGATGGTCGAAGGCCACGCGGATCAGGGTGGCGATGTCGGCTCCCTGCGGCAGTTCCCCTTGTCCGAAATCTCCGCCGTGCACGGTGCATCTCGCCGCCAGCCCAGCCCGCGTCAGGCGCTCGCGGGCCCGCTCGGCCACGGCCGGCAAGTCGAACAGCATCAGTTGAAGGTGAGGCGCCTTCATGGCGGCCTGTTGCAGGAACCGCCCCTCGCCGCCCCCCACATCCATCAGGCAGCGGTGCCGACGCATCCCAACCGCCTGAAGCACCTCCTCGGCAATCATGGGCTGGGTGGCGGACATCAGCGCCGAATACGCGGCCACCTCCTCGTCACTCAGCGCACCCGGTGCCGCTGTGTTGGCATAGGCCCAATAGGCGGCCATGCGACCTGTGGGCGCCTCCGCCTTGAGCAGGGCCACGGGGTCCTGCAGGTCTTGGTACAGCAGCGCGTGGTGCTCCACCATGGCGCCAATCCCCGGGTCTCCCAGCAACGGCGCCCCCAACACGCCCAGCCCGAAGGCACCGGTGTCACGTTGCTCAAGCAGTTCAAGCGAGCACGCCGCGCGCAAGAGCCGCTCCAGTCCGGCCTCCGGCACTCCCGTGAGCAAACTCAGCCGCGCCAGGGTCTGCGGCCCCTGCGCCACATGATCGAAGAGGCGCAAGCGCACGCAGGCGAGCAGTGTCTGGCTGTACACAAAGCCCGCCATCAAGTCGAACAGTGCCCGTGCACGCCGCCGCACCAGCCAACGCGGAAGGCTCCAGTCCATGGCCCACCGCCGGAAGGCCGGATTCACCAGGCGCGCATCACGCCAGTCCAGCCAACGGTCTCGCCAGGTGCGTGACGCGGGTGCTCGCCCCTCAGGCGGATTTGCGCCGGGCGGAAGGGCAGGAGTGCTCGACTCAGACACGGCAGGACTCCATCAGGCCACGACGCGGACGATGTCGGGCACCAGGTCTTGCGGTACCAGGCGCAGGGACTCCTGCCGCACCAGGTGGCGCAGCATCCCCGCGCCCTCGCATTCGGGTACCGCGGCCTGTGCGCGCCGCACCAATTCCTCGAAATAGCGCACGGCGCCATCGAGTCCCAGTTCAGCCGCGCGGCTGGGCCGGCCGTGCTCGGCGTCCTGACCCACCGGCTTGCCCAACAGCGCAGGGTCGCCCGCCACATCGCGGATGTCATCCGCCACTTGGTAGGCCTCGCCCAAGCTGTCCCCAAAGGCGCGCCAGGGCTCGGCTGCAGCGCCGCTGGCCAGGGCACCGCATACCGTGGCCGCGGTGAACAAGGCGCCCGTCTTGGCACGCTGGTACTCCTGAAGGTCGGCACGGGCCTCGCACTCCCAGGCTTGGCCGGCCACGATGCCCGAGGGCATGCCCACCCCGGCCGCCACGGCCGCCAACACCTTGGCCATGCGCCGCGGATGCGAACCACCCGCGCGTGCCACCACATCGAAGGCCATCACGATGAGTGCATCACCAGCCAGCACCGCCAGCCGCTCACCCCAGGCCTTGTGCACGGACGGAAGGCCGCGGCGCATGTCGGCATCATCGAAGCACGGAAGGTCGTCATGGACCAGAGAAGCGCAGTGCAGCAGCTCGATGCCCACCGCAGCCGCGCAGGCCAGTTCCGGGTCGTCATTGCCGCAGGCCATGGCCACTGCCAGGCACAACTGCGGGCGTATGCGCGCGCCGCCCGGAAACACGGCGTGGCGCACGGCCGCGCTGAGCCGGGGGGGACAGCCCGGTCCACCGCCATTGAGCAGGGCGTTTTCCAACGCGGATTCGATGCGCATCAACACGCTCATGGGGCCTCCTGGGGCGGCTTGTGGGAAGAGGAATGCGATGCCGTGGGCGCCGCTGAATGGGGGCAGGCCACTGACGAAGAAGCGGCCACGGACAACGCAGGCAAGCCAAACAGGCGCGACATCGTTTCGGCCGTGCTGCGCCGCTGCGCCTCGTCACTGGCGTGGATTTCATGCAGGGCGCCGTGCATCAGCTTGCCGGTGAGGCCGCGCGTCAGGCCCTGCAGCACGGCCTCCACGTCTTGGCCACGGGCCAAGCGGCGCCTCGCGCGCCGCATTTCGATTTCGGCCCAATGCTCGGCGCGCTGTTGCAACGCCTGGATCAAGGGCACGCTGCGGCGCTGGGCCATCCAGTGTTCGAAACCCCGCACGCCCTCGTCCACAATGGACTCGGCCTGTTCGATGGCGGCCTGGCGACTGGAGGCGCCTTCGCGAACGATCGAGGCCAGGTCATCCACGGTGTAGAGGTACACATCCGACAGGCGCGCCACCTCGGGCTCAATGTCGCGCGGCACCGCCAGGTCCACCATCAGCACCGGGCGCCGGCGCCGCTGCACCAATGCACGCTCCACCGCGCCCAGGCCGATCAGGGGCAAGGCACTGGCGGTGCAGGACACCACCAAGTCGAACTCATGCAGGCGCGAGGGAATGGCCGACAGCGCCATGGACGAAGCGCCTGTGCGCTCCACCAGACGAGCCGCCCGCTCGGCACTGCGGTTGGCCACCACCATCGCCGCGGGTTCACGCGCGGCCACATGCGTGGCCACGAGTTCGATCATCTCGCCCGCGCCCACGAAGAGGACGCGCAAGGAGCGGAAGTCCTCGAAGAGCTGATCGGCCAGCTTCACCACGGCAGCGGCCATGCTCACGGAATGCGCACCGATTTCCGTCCGCGTACGTACCGCCTTGGCCACGGAGAAGCTGCGCTGGAACAGCTGGTGCAAGGTGCTGCCCAGGGTACCGACCTCGCCTGCCTGGCGAACCGCCGCCTTCATCTGGCCGAGGATCTGCGGCTCGCCGATGACCATGGAGTCCAAACCACTGGCCACACGGAACGCGTGACGCGCCGTCTCTCCACCCTCGCGCACGTAAAGGTGATCGTTGAGCGCCGGCCCGGCCACCCCGCCCTGCCCGGCCAGCCAGGACATGCCGGCATGGCACACGTCCCGCATGGAGCCCCCGTGTGTGGCCACATACAGCTCGGTGCGGTTGCAGGTCGACAGGATGGCCGCTTCACCCGCCTGGGACTCCAGGTGGGCCCGCAGGGCGCGCAGGTGGTCGCCCAGCGCGTCTTGCGCCACGGCGAAACGGCTGCGCACGTCAAGCGGCGCGGAATGGTGGTTCAAACCGATGGAGACGACGTTCATGCAGGGTTCGCAGGGTCTGCTGGGTCAGATTTCGGGTTTGTCCAGAGAATCTGACAGTATCCAGTGTCAATTTATGGTGATAGTATGACTGTCACGCGAAGTTGACAACCAGATTTGTCCTGGTCAGGTTCATTTCGGCAAGCAGGCAGCACCATGAAGCAACCCTTTCCCTTCTCGGCCATCGTCGGACAGGACGAGATGAAGCGGGCCATCCTGGTCACCGCCGTTGACCCCAGCGTCGGGGGCGTGCTCATCCTGGGCGACCGGGGGACCGGCAAATCCACGGCCGTGCGGGCCCTGGCTGCCCTGCTCCCGCCCATCCGGGCCACCCGGGGCTGCGCCTACCACTGCGACCCGGCCCGGCCCAGCATGAGTTGCGCTGCCTGCCGCGAAGCCGGGTGGAGCCGCAATGCCCCCGGAGAGTCACGCGCCTGCGACGTCGATCTCATCCCCGTTCCCGTGGTGGACCTGCCGCTGGGCGCCACCGAAGACCGCGTGGTCGGTGCGCTGGACCTGGAAAAGGCGCTCTCCCACGGCCAGAAGTCCTTCGAACCCGGCCTGTTGGCCCGGGCCAACCGCGGCTTTCTCTACATCGACGAAGTCAACCTGCTGGAAGACCATCTGGTGGACCTGTTGATCGACGTGGCTGCATCCGGCGAGAACGTGGTGGAGCGGGAAGGCCTGAGCGTGCGCCACCCCGCTCGCTTCGTCCTAGTGGGCAGCGGCAACCCCGAGGAGGGAGAACTGCGCCCGCAACTGCTCGACCGCTTCGGCCTGAGCGTGGACGTGCGCACCCCTGCGGACATCCCCACCCGCGTGGAAGTCATCAAGCGGCGAGACGCCTACGAGCGCAAACCCGACGCCTTCTGTGCCCAGTGGAAACCGGAAGAAGCGAAGATTCGCCAACAGATCGAAACCGCCCGCAAACGCGTGAACGATCTTGCTGTGCCAGACGAAATGCTGGAGCGAGCCGCTGCGCTTTGCATGCACCTCGGCACCGATGGACTGCGGGGCGAACTCACCTTGCTCCGTGCGGCACGCGCCTGGGCCGCCCTTCAAGGGCACAATACGGTGGACATCGAGGACTTGCGGGCCGTGGCCCCCAGTGCCCTGCGGCACCGCCTGCGCCGCAATCCGCTGGACGATACCGGCGCGGGTGTGCGCGTGGAACGTGCGCTCAGCGAGGTCCTGGGACCGGCGCCCTGCACACCATCCGAGCCCGCATCGGGTGAACAAACCCGCAACACCGGTGGGGATGGCCCTGCCCCAGTGAACGCCTCGTCCCTGGCGGCCTGAACAGCAAAAGCCGGGCTCGCGTGATGTCGCCCACCACCCCTTCCGCTGGCGCCGATGTTCGGCAACTGCGAACAACCGACAGGCCATCAGCGGCCTCGCCTGCGGTTGATCATCCAACCGAGGCCGAGCTGGAAGCCCAGGCGCTCTCTGCGCATTCCCGGTGGCTCGATGCACGCTTGGCAGCTGCGCTGTTGGTGGTCAATCCCGAAGGCCTTGGCGGCGCCCATGTGCTCGCGGCGCCTGGCCCAGCGCGCGACGAGTGGTTGCGCGGCGTTTCTGAAGGCGCCGGCCTTGGTACAGGGCTGCGGCGCATGCCCTCGCATGCCGACGAGTCCCGCCTGTTGGGCGGATTGGATCTTGCCGCCACCCTGCAGGCGGGCAAGCCTGTTCTCAAACCGGGTCTCCTGAGTGAACTCGACGGCGGCCTGCTTCTGTGTCCCATGGCCGAACGGCTCCCCCGACGCGCGGTGGCGCACCTGTGTCAGGCGCTGGACCATGCACAGGTTCGCGTGGAGCGAGATGGCGTCGGCATGAACGTGCCCGCTCGGCTGGGAGTGGTGGCCTTGGATGAAGCCCTACCGGACGGCGAGGAGCCCGGGCTTGAAGGCGCGCTGCAGGAACGGCTGGCCTTCCGTTTGAACTTGCACGGCCTGGACTGGCGCGCATGCGGTCTGGCACCTATGGACGAGGCGCCCGCTTCGTTCTGGGATGACGAGGAACGGCTCGCCTTGAAGGCCGCCCGGGCTCGGCTGTCGACCATCAGCGTGCCCGAGGCGGTTTGCATGGCCATGGTGGAAGCAGCCGTGGCGCTGGGCGTGGCGTCGCTGCGTGCCCCCTGGTGGGCTGTGCAGACGGCCGTCACGTTGGCGGCCCTGCGGGACCTGCCACAGCCCGGGGCCGATGAAGTGCGCGATGCCGCGCGACTGGTGCTGGGACCTCGGGCCACGCAGTTGCCCGCACCGCCGGCAGACGCGCAGCCACCGGAGGACACGCAGCCTGAATCGGCAGCCCCGGAGGAAGCCGAACATCCTCCAACACCACCGACTGAACCGGCCGAGCAACAGGACGGATCTGCCCCGCCGGACAACGAAGCCTCTCCGCCAGTTCCACCCACGACCCACGACGATCCCCTTCAGGACCTGACCGTCTCCGCCGTTCAAGCGGCGTTGCCCGCGGGGCTTCTGGCGCTCATCGCCCAAGGCCAAGGGTTGCTCCCCCGCAACGGGCGGTCGCGCGACGCATCTTCCAGAGCGGGCCAACGCCAGAAGGCAGGCGCGCAGGGCCGCCCCTCTGGCACACGCCCTGGGATGCCCGAAGGCGGACAGCGACTGAGTCTCATCGACACACTGCGGCAGGCCGCGCCTTGGCAACCGGTGCGTCACCGATTGAGGGACGAGCAGGAGCAAGCCCGCCTGCAAGACGGCGCGACAGCTCATGCCCGCACACCGAAACCCGCAACAGGTGCCCGTCGCCCCATCATCGTCCATCGAGATGACCTGCGCGTCGTCAGGCGCGAACCCCGCCAACCCACCACCACCGTCTTCGTCGTCGACGCCTCCGGCTCCAACGCCTTGAACCGCCTGGCGGAAGCCAAGGGCGCTGTTGAAACACTGTTGGCGGACTGCTATGTGCGCCGTGATCGCGTAGCCGTGCTTGGTTTTCGCGGGCAAACCGCCGAGACGCTGTTGCCCCCCACGCGCTCACTCGTGCGCGCCAAGCGCAGCCTGGCCGGTCTGCCAGGAGGCGGTGGAACGCCCATGGCACGTGCCCTCACGGATTCCCGGGTGTTGTGCGAGACCCTGCGCCGCCGCGGCGACACCGTGTCGCTGGTGCTGCTCACTGACGGCAAGTCCAACATCAGCCTTGATGGCAAGCCCGGGCGTGAACAGGCGCACGCGGACGCCGTCACCGCCGCGCGCCAGTTGTTTGCCAGCGGCGTGGCCTGCCTGCTGATCGACACCTCACCCAAGCCACAGGCGCAGGCCCGCGAGCTCGCACTGGCCATGGGTGCGCGCTACATTCCTTTGCCACAGGCGCGCTCGGACGAGATCGGCCGTCTGGTGCGAAACAGTCGGGCGGCTTGAAGTCCTGCTGCCCTGATCTTCGTCTCGACGCCGCAAACCGTTCTTTCTGAACGCACCATGACCAACGGCTTGAGCTGGGACCGCGGAGGCGCCGACTGGCCCTTGCGTGAATTCAGCCGTTTCGTGACGGTTGGGCATCTGCGCTGGCACGTGCAGAGATTGGGACCGCCTGCCTCAGACCGTGCGTCTGAACCCTCACACCGCACGCATCCGCCGCGCCGCCTGTGGCTGCTCCACGGCACCGGCGCATCCACACACACCTGGCGCGATGTTGCGCCCATCCTGGCCCAACACCACGAAGTCATCAGCGTCGATCTTCCTGGTCATGCCTTTACGCGTGGGGCAACGGATGAAGACCTCACCCTACCAGGCATGGCGGCTGCACTGATCGCCTTGCATCAAGCGTTGATACCGGCTTCTGAAAGCACACGACCCTCCCACCACTGGGACGCGCAGGGAAATGTTTGGATCGGCCACTCAGCCGGCGCCGCCATCGGCTTGTCGGTGATGCGGCAGGCCCCCGAAATCGCACAGCATGTCGTGAGTCTGAACGGTGCCCTGCTGCCGTGGGGCGGCCGCGCCGGGTCGCTCTTCATGCCGGTGGCCCGCGCATTGGCCACCCACCCTTTGAGCCTGCGCTTTTTTCTGTGGAGTGCGCGGCGCCCCGGAACAGTTGAATCGCTACTGCGTGACACGGGGTCCACCATCGATGCACGGGGCATGGACCTGTACGAACGATTGGCGCATGACGAAGTCCACCTCAAGGCGGTGATGCGCATGATGGCGCAATGGGAACTCGAGCCTTTCGCCGCCTCACTGCCCTTGGTAAAAGGCCGTTGCACCCTGATCAGCAGTGCACAGGACGGCACCGTGTCGCCCTCAGTCAGCCGTCGCGCGGCGCGCGTGATCCCCGGGGCGCGTTTGATCGAGCTGCCTCGCTGGGGTCATCTGGGCCATGAAGAGGCGCCCGCAGAATGGGCAAGCCTGATCCTCCAAGCCATCGGGGCCTGAGGTGCCGATCAGGCCGCCGAGCCGAGAGCGCCTCAGCGACTCCTATTTCAACGCCGGGTGGTCCATCAACTCGGTAAGTTGCTGCTTCGAGAATTCCCGGTTGGCCCACTGGATGACCGGAATCTGTGCGGAGTCGGCCTTGTTCAGGCAGGTCATGATGAAGTTTGCGTATGAGTCCGGGCGCCCGACATCCTTCAGGAACGCCAACGCGTCTGCTTTTTGATCGGCAGCTGCAGTCCTAGCCTGAGACAACCGCTCCATCGTCTGCTGGATGCTGCTGGCCGTGATCACATCCTGGCCCGTAACTGTCATCCATGCCCTCGGGTTGAGCGCCGGATAGGCAGCCTGAAGCATGCTCAGCGCGAAGGCATGAAGGTCGGCTTGCGTCCCGGCGCGTTTTTCTTCAGCCACTTCCTTGTTGCGGTAGCCCTTGGTTTCCACCTGGGGAAAGGGCAGTTCTGCTTTGCGTTGTTGGTCTGTACCGCGCTTGGCGAACCAACCCGCGTTGGCTTTGTCGCCGGCCGCCCTCCTGATCTTGAACATGGCCCCGGTGTCGAAGAAATGGATCTGCCCGGTCGTCCGGTCATAGTTCATGTTGGCTGGCTTGATGTCAAAGTGCACAAAGCCGCGTTCGTTGAGTGAGCGCAGGGTTTTCAGACCCGAGAGCGCGCCTCGCTTCAAATCATCGGGCGTGAACTTGCCCATCATCGCTGTCATGTTGAGCCCGGCGGCCTTGTCCATCACCAGGCCCACGCACTTTAGGCCACCTTTGGTATTCCGGGCACGGGCTCTGATCTGGTCAACGCCGATGAGCTCAAAACCCTGTGGCCCCGCACTTTCCACGATGTAGGCCGAAGGGGCGATCACCGCCGGTCGCTCCCATCTGGCGTCCCTGGGCTTGCTGAGGTAGCTGGCGTACAACTCACTGAGCGTGTTGACGGTCCTCTTGCCGTCAAGCGTCTGCAGATCAAATTTTTCGCTTCCAGCGCTGCCTTTCTGGAAGACCTTCACCACCTGATCGACCCCGTTGCTTTGCGCCATCAGTATGGTTCCGAACCCCCCCTTGGCCAAGCCTTGGTTGGGCGGAAAGGTGAACCCATTCGCGCTCATGAAGGTTTCGACTTGTTTCAGGGGCGCTTGGGTACGGTCGACCACGGGCGGCTGGGCTTGGGCGCCAGCATTCGCCTGAGCTGGGCCGCCAACCGGGGCCTGCGCGCCCAGGTTGGGCTGTGGTGGCGGCGCGGCAGGCGGCATGGCGGCTTGCGCCTGGTGGGCCAGCCCCATGGCGGGCGCTTGCCACGGCTGGTCAGCCACCGGCGGCTGGAAGTCAGCCTGCACATCGTTCTTCAGCTTCAGGACTTGCTGATGCAGGTCATCCAGACGCTGGTCGAAAGACGCCAAGGGTCCTGCAGGCGGAGGGCGGTCTTGGGGGGCAGCCGGCTGCTGTCCATTCAGCGCCTGCTGCACCGCTTCCGATTGCAGCAGGCGGTTCAGGCCTTGCGCCGACAAGCGGCCATAGGCCTGCGCCCCGACGGGCTTGAGGATGTCATCGACCTTTTGACGGGCATCGGCCACGCCCGCCTTCTCCAGCAACCCTACCAGAGCGTCGGCTGTTCGGTCTTTGCGGTACTGCTGGCCCCAGCCGAAGCTTTTGAACCGGAAGGCCAGTTCCTTGCTGTTGGTGGTGTTGACGATGCGAATGTCGCCCTGGCGGAGTTGGCTGCTGCCATCACGGATGTAGCTGCTCAGTTTCTTGAGCGTGGCCACGGCGTCGGTGCGGGGGGACTCTTTCAGGTCCAGGTCCTTTGAGAGCGCATCGCCAAAGCCTACTTGGCGCGCATGAACCTGCGTCTTGACGTCTAGGTTGATCGGCATACGGCTGTGGTCTCCATGCGGCACGAACGGCCTTCAAGGGGTTTGCATTGTTCCTCGACGAACCCCCAGGGACGGGATCTGCAGGGTCACCTTCGTCATTCCTCCGGGACTTCGCGCTCCGAAGGCAGGATCACCATCGCATTCTGCTCGCCATCGATGCGGGCTCGATAAAGCCCCCAAAGTTGCCCTCGTTCAGGTCTCCGCGTGCGAACTTGTCGGTGGTCTGATCGAGTTGCCGGCCGAAGGCCAACTCTCCACTTGCATTCATGTCGGTGGTGTCCTTTTCCAGAACGTTTTCCGGAGTTGATGAGGCAAACCCAGCCTTCAGTGCTTCTGCTTGCCAGTAGCCTGGCTGTGTGAAGATCTTCTGGCTGAAACTGGGCAAGGGCAATCCAACGGAGGAAGGCGATGCCGCCCACTGCTGCATCGACCGTCCAACCCAAGCCGCCGAAATCAGCGCCGCTTGCCGGTGTGCCATGGCTCGGTCTTTCAATCGCTGGACTTGTCGCTTCTTCTCCTCTTTGATCTTGTCTGCATCTTTCTTTGGCACAGGCTGGGCATCGGCTTGTTTGACCAGTTCCTCGCACATGATGGCCAGTTGCAAACGCGACTCCGCCAGGCGGTCCATCAGCCTCCATTGCGGTGGTGAGCGACTGCCTTGGTCGGCGTTCTTGAACCCATGGCTTGCAGCGGACCAAATAGCCATGAGATGGCGCTCGGCCTGCGCAACACCTTGGGCAGTCGAATAGGGAAACTCACTCAACGAATATTCCCCAGAAGGCTCCAGCCCCTTGAGTGCCGCGAGTGCCGCGGGCTTGAATTTGGTGGGATCGGGCTTCTTCCCCTCTTTAGTGGCCTCGCGAAGCTCCTGCAACACGCCATAGGTCTGGGTATAGACCTCGCCATCAATGCTGGGCAGCGCCACTGGAGCAGCCATACCCATGCCCTCCAGCAGCGTGTACTCCAAATCCTGGATCAGGGAGCGCATCAGGTCCCGCCGATTTTTCACCGAGATATCAGCCACCAAGTCTTGCAATCTATTCTTGACCTCGGTTGCACGCAAGACCAACGGACGCAGATCACCGCCGGCGGCCAGGTCTTGTCGAATAAAGGCCCAATCGGTCAAGAGGTCCTTGAATAAGCTGATTCGCTCCTTTTTATCACCCAATGCCGTTTCAGCGACACTCAAGGCAGTGGCGTCCAAACCCGCGCGCACCAGCAGCTGCTTCAGTTCTCGAGCGCTGTCCGAAATTCCCCTGCTGGCCTTGATGTCCGCTGCGTTGACTGCCTCTCGGAAGGCCTGGTGTGCTCGCCGTGTCGCTTGGTCCTTTTCCTGCAGTTGGAGCAACCGGCTTTCAACCTGAACGCGGTCCTGTTCGCTCAGGCCGCCGACCAGGCCAGCTACAGTATTGTTGTTGAACAGGGCGGCCCAATCCAGACCAATGTCAGGGAAAGTATTAACCGCATCCTGGCCCACCAGGGCCTTCCATTGCGTCAGTACCACCTCCCGGTCTTGATCATTCAGCCTGGGCTGCAAGTCTTCCTTGGTGGCCAAATGCTGTGCCGCCAACATCCGAAGGGCATTGATCGCCACTTTGGAGTCTTTCACCATGGCATTTCTCTGACCCTGCAAGTCAATCAACATGAGCTTCAGCGTTTCGCCTTGCTTCTTCAACTCCTGGCTATGGTGGTGCGTGCTGGAAATCTGCGTCGTGGTCTTGGCGATATCGAGTGCGCGACTCGACTGGCCTTCGGCAAAAAGGTTGTTCAGGCGTTTGCCCTTGCCCACCAGCGTGAAGAGCACTTTGCTGAACAAGCCTTCGGCTTGCGAGAAGTGCTTCAGGTCAAACCATCGCAGCGCCTTTCGGCTGATCGTCACCTGTTCCTTGAGGTAGGCATTCTGAATATCTGATTTCGCCTTGCCAATGAAGGGTTCACATTCGCGTATCAAAGCACCGAGTGCAGCCAATTGTCCGCTTCCGGGGTTGGAGAAGGCTTCAAGTGCATTGATGTTTTCCAGTTGATCGAGTGCTTGCTCAAGGGCTGCGGTCTGATCCTCCAAGTACTTCAATTCATGGGGTTCGTACCTTTCTTTCAGAAGCGTTTGCAGCCCCGTGACCGCCTCCCGGCGGTTTTCCAGGGTTTCACGAACACCTGCCTTCACTTTTGTGCAGTTCGCTTCGCCGCGCACGGTGGCCCGGTTGAGGCTGGCTGCTACCAGGCGGTCCTCCTGCAGCGTGGCCGAGCCTTCCACCACGGCGCGGACTTCGACATTATTCTTCTCCGGCTGGCCTGCGGCTTTCCATAACTTCGCGTAGGCCAGACCCTCATCGTGGTAAGAGCGAACAAAGTCTTCAAGCCCCGGTTGACGCGTCAAAGCTTTTCGAATCTCGTTGGGCAGGATGTTCCCTTGCGCGTCCTTCTTGAGACCCCTCAAGGTCTGCAGATGCTTGTCGCGCTCATCCAGCCGAGTCTTCAGTCGGGTCCATTCCTGCTCCTGCCCGCCGGCCTTGAACGACTCCGCCAGCGCGGCCTGGTTGACCTCTGAGAGCCGATTGAATTTGGCCAATTCGGCTGCCGCATCCACCAAGCCCTTGGCCGTCAAGGCGCTGCTGAAAAGTTCGGGGACTTCGGCGCCCCCTAGTGCGGTTTGGGCATAGATCAGCGCACCCAGTTCAGCGCGAAGCTGGGGCTGATTGACGATGCGCTGGATCAAGACGTCTCCCTTGGCGGAAGACCCCAGCAAGTTCTTCAGGCCCTCGGCAAGATTCTTGAGTCGCTGCGCCTGGATGTCCTGGTCATCGCGGTTGACATCGAGTTGGCCCATGATCTGCTGGATCTGCGAACCAATCTGTCCCAGCGGTTGCGCCAATTCGGGTGCCTTGGGCTGCAAAGCGTTTCGTACCGCCGCCTGAACGGCCACAGGATCATCCCCCTTGCCGGGCGCGATCTGATTCGCCGCCTGCTGCTGCAGAGCTTGTGCCTGCAACTCCATGTCGCGGCGGCGCGCCTTGGATTCGGCAGCCGCCTTGTTCAGGGGGGCCGTCAGCGCCTGGGCCATACCCTGTAGGCGGGAAAGCGCTTCTGCATCCACCTTCGACAGCCCTTCCCGCTGCTCGGCGCTCGTCTGTTCGCCAAGCTTCTTGCCGCTGCCCCACACGCTATTTGCGTTCTTCAGGGTCTCCAGCATCTGCGCGCCACCCTCCAGGTCGGGATGGGCCTTGATGAAGGCTTCCATCTCCTGAAGCTTGCGCGCCGAATTGAAGGGCTGAAACAGGCCTGCTCCAGGCAACAGGGGCTGCTGGTCGATCAGTGCCTTTTCCTCCACCCAGGAGGACAAGGCATTTCCCAGCTCACCGTGGAATGCATTCCACAGGGTGGCCTCGGCCTCGAGCGCCCGGCTGTACTTCTGAAGCAGCGCGGTCTGCGAGGGGTGCAGTGCCTGTACGAGCGGTACGAGCCCTTCGTTGCGTGGCCCTATTGCGACACTGGTGCCCAGCGCGGCAGTCAGACATGCCAGCGCAGCTTCTTGCGCCGAAGCGGATTCCGCCGCAGCGCCATCGGGCGGCAAATGTGCATTCAGCGCCGTCAGCAGCTGTACACGGTGCGCTGGGATCTGAACAGCCGCCAGCTGATCCACCTTTTCCGGCTCAAGGCCCGCCAGTCGTTCCATCAGGGGCTTGAAGGCGACCCGCTGCGCCTCGTCCAGGTTGAACGCATCCGCGACCAAGTCAACTTGGAGTTGTTTGATATCTGCCGGCGACCAGCGCTTGAGCGCATCCGGCTTGTGGAACTTGGCGTCTTCCCATTCTTTGATGTAGGCCTGCTGGCTCTGAATCTCGGCCTTGAATTCACGCATCAGATCGCTACCAAGAGCCGCTTCCAAGCCTGAGGTCGCGGCCAACTGCCGGATCTGCGGTGAAAGTCTGCCGAGCTTGGCCGAGGCCTCCTGAGCCTTTTGGAGACCATCGCTCAGCGCCAACAGACGCCTGGTTTCCCCCTGGGCGCTCCTAATGGAGGCATTGACCTTACCCTTCTTGGTAGGGTCCATATCCGCCTGCAGGGCGTGACTCTCCAGGTGCGTGAGCGTGGCCACTCTGGCGTTGACGTCCTCCATGGTCAGGCGCGTATTCCGAAAAGCCTGATGCGCCGTGGAAAGGGTTTCCGACACGATCCGAGCCTGGGCCAGCGCAGCAGCAGACTGGTCAAACAGCCCCTTGAGCTTGTCGGCGTGGGCCTTGATCAGCTTGGCGGTCTGGTTGCCATCGGCCAGCTTGTCCCGGAGTTGCTGCAATTCACCTTGAAGCGTGTCGTAGGTTTGCCGCACCTGCCCAGGGTCGTCCTGTTGGACATCGGCAAGCGCTTGCACCATTCCGGCGAGCATCCCATCCAAGTGGACGGGAGGATCTTGGCCCGGATTCGGGTTTTCCGGGGCCAGCAGCAGCCCACGGGCGTCGCGCAGGGAATCGATGTGGGCCTGGATGTCGTGGTCCAGCTTGAGCAGTCCATCCCGGAAGTTCTCGAAGTTCTCATTGCCGATGACGCCAATCTGCTTGTGCAGCGCCTTGACCGCCTCCTTGGTGGGGGCCAGGCGGTCGGCCTCGCTTCCCGCCAGGACCTGCAGTCTCTTGAGTGCAGCCGTGTGCCGGTCGACTTCGAAAATCTCGTGAAAGTCGTCGCCCTCCTTGGGGTCTAGCTTGGCCACGGCACCCTGGAAATCGTTGAAGCGGTTCTGCACAGCCTTGTTGATTTCCTGTTCGGCCTTGACGGACTGCGCATCGACCAACTCACCGACCACCGTCTGCAGCACACCTTCGGCCACGCCCTGTTCGATGCCGCGCACGACCTCTCGAACCGCGATGTCCATCGTCTTGCGGGCGTGCGCCGACTGATTGCCCGAAAAGGGCGGCCACAGGCCTCTCAACCAACCGATCTTGGACTTGGCGATCGTGTCCTCGTTCAGAAAGGACCGATCGGTCTTCTGCAACTCGGCTTTGACGAGCTTCTTGAGGCCTTCGTGATTCTTCTCCCGCGCCAAGCGGACGAAATCCGACACCATCTTGGGGTCGTCCAGCACGAAGCGCTTGTGCAATTGTCCGTGCGGCACCTCGACATTCGCATCCGCTTGCGAACCGCGCAGCACCTGCTGCTTCACCGCATCGGCCACCTGCCCGGCCAATTCGCGGGCCATCTGTCGCTCAGCGTGCTGGAGCTGGCCCGTGGCGGTCTTGCCCCACCAAGGCGTCTTGCCGAACGCAGCCTTCAACACCAGGCCGCCCACCACCAAGCCGCCGCCCGCCAAGACCAAGGGGGCCAAGAGGGCCGAACCAGCGGCTGCCGCCACTGTCCCGGCGGTGACCATCAAGCCGCCGCCCAGGAGACCCACTGTCCCCCCCAGCGTCAACCAGGCCGCCCGACTCTTGCCGTGCCGTCCGTCGAATCCGTCGGTCTTGTATTTCTTTGCTGCGGCCGAGCCAATTCCCGCCGCTCCAGGGGCCCCATCGGCACCGACCTCGTCAGCCCCGACCGCACCAGCACCATCAGCCCTGCCCGCGCCTGCACCCGGTGCGTTGACCTGCGCAGCACCGGGTTCACCTCCCTCTAGAGCGGGCTGAGCGCGCGCGGCAGCGGCGTTTTGCTGTGCCGCGTGCGCCTTCCCTTCGTCCAGCATGCGGCGGCCGACTGCATCGGTGGTCCCAATCACCAAGCGGCCTTGCAGGTGCTCCTTTTGCTCCACCTGGCCAGGCACGAACTTGAGTTCCAGGGACACCGGCGGTGGCGCTCCATGGAACAGATCCCTGAGCTTGCCGAACCAGCGCGCATAGAAGGGTTTGGCGGCCAAATCTTGCTGCCGTTCCTCGCGGTGAATTGCCTGCAACTGCTCGTCGAATTCCTGGGTCGTATTCCACAGTGCATCGCGGGCGGCGGCGAATTCATGCTTGACCGCCTCGGCGTTGGCCTTGGCCGCCTTCTCGGTCGATGCATCTTTCAGCCTGAGCCGCGCCTGCGGCACACCTTGAGCGTCGTTCTCGAAGCTGATGTACTTCAGAGCCTTCTCGCCCAGGCGTGCCTTCAACTGTGTTTGGTCGAGGTTGACCTGCCGAAACAAGGACGCGTAACCATTGCCCCGGTGCAGGTTGTGAACTGCCACATACCCTCGTTCGCCGGGGGGCTGACCTTCACCAATCGGTGCGGGCTGCGCTTGAGGTGGCGCGATGGGATTCAGGTTCAGGTTCAGTGGCCGCGGCGCCGCAGCGTTGATGTTGTCCCGCATGGCTCCCCCCTTCAGCCGCGGATGGACGCGAACGACGAGCCCTGCAGGACCACCGGCTCTGCCCGGCCGTCTGCACCGTCATCGGCAGCCATTTCGGCCTGCAGCGAGCGCCTGAAGGCGATCAGCGTGGCCAATTCGTCCCGCACTTCCATCCCTGTGGTCAGAATCGTTGACAACAGGGTGGCCAGGTCCGTCACGCTGGGTTCGCCCCGCAGGTGGGCGGACAACTGCAGGCATTCGGTCGATGGGTTCCAGGAGAGCCCGAAGCCGTTCGTGCGCAGGCCCATGAACTGGTAGTCCATGAGAGTGCCGAAAAGAGTGAGGTCTTGGCCGTCCACCCCCTGCGCCACGATGACCGCCAGCACCATTACCTCATCCACATGCCGGATCAGCAACGGCAGGTTGTCGTCCATCACCAGCAAGGCTTCACCGTGGTCGTCCATCTGGTACTCGGTACCGGTGCCACCGAGTTCCTTACCCAGATCCTTGACCAGCGATTGCGCGGCTTCCAGCTTCATCTTGTTTGCTCCAATTGGACCGCTGGGGAGTATCGTGCTCCGATGCGGTATCGGCAAATTCAGTAAAAACCCACCCTTATCGAAATGGCGCTTAGCAGATTTGCCATACTTGGATTGTCGGCATCCCTCGAATACCATGGGCTTGCGCCTCTGTGAGGCCGGCCCACGACACCCCGTCGAGCAGGAGAGCATGAGCGTGAATACCCGTCGCAGACTGGTGCAGGCCCTGTGTCTGGGCTGCTGTTGGGCACTGGCTCTGGTCGTGCAGGCCGAGGCCAACCCACTGGCCGGACGCGCTTCGTCGGGCCCCAATGCGTCAGAAGCCGTGCAGGCCCAGCGCTTGGGCAGCTTCAGCATCGAACGCCTGCAGCGCATCGGCAGCGATGAACTGAAGGTCTTCATGCAGGGCACCACCCAGGGCTACGAGGCCTACAAGGGCCGACTGGCGGCGCCTGCGAACTCGGTCACACTGTGGCGCGTGAACTATCTGTCGGTGCTGCCTGAACGCGGCCAGCGCAGCGTTCATGCCAGCGGCTTGCTGGCCATTCCCGACACAGCCACCCGCGAACTGCCTCTCGTGTCGTACCAGCACGGCACCGTCTTTGAGAAGGACTCGGTGCCCTCGCGGCCGGAACAGTCCATTGAAACTCGTATGGCGGTGCTCCAGTTCGCGGCGCAGGGGTATGCAGTATTGGCGGCCGACTACTTTGGCATGGGCGACTCGGAGTTGGACAACGCCTACTTCCTCCGCGACAGCACCGAGCAGGCCACCTTCGACCTGCTGCTAGCCGGGCGCAAGGTGCTGGCACAGCAGGGCAAGCAGGCGGGCAAACTGGCTCTGTTTGGTTGGTCGCAGGGCGCCTACAACACGATGCTGCTGCTGCGCCGTCTGGAGCGCGAAGGCATGCCAGTGGCTGCTGCGGTGGCCGCCGCCGCGCCGGCGGACCCGGCGCTCTTCATCGTGCGCGGCATCACGAACCCGCGGCCCAATGAAGCCAATTACCGCAGCGCTGCAGTGTCTAACATGCTGTTCGCCTTTGAGCAGTACCGGCAGGTGCCGGGCTTGGCCGCCAGCGCGATTCTCCCGCAGTACTTGGCTGCAGCGCGGGCGCTGTACGACTTTCGCATCGGCTTTCCGGAATTCCTCAAGCAGGTACCCGCCGACCCACGCGACATGCTGCGGCCAGCCTTCCTTGAGCAGCTGGGCCTCGGGCAAGGGCGCTTCTTCGAGATCCTGCACGAGTCCGAGGGCTACCGCTGGAAGAGCCGCACGCCCCTGCGCGTCTACTATGGCGGGCAGGACGAAGTGGTGCCCGTGGAAGTGGGACGGCTGGCGGCTGACTACCAGGCTCAGTTGGGCAAGACCAACGCGCAGGCCCTTTCGGCCGGTGCGAACGCCGATCACCGCGGTACCTACATCCACGCGCTGATCGACGCCAAGACCTGGTTGGACGCCCAGACACGCTGAGAAGATTGAACCCGATGCCGCGCCATTTCCTCCATACTCCGGTGATGGCTTGGGCATTGAGCGCTGTTCACGGCAAATGCCCAGCGGCCAGCCCACCCCAATCTGCACAGGAGTTTCCCAGCCCATGAGTGCTTACGACCAACTGTTGTCCGCCCTGTGCGAGCAAGCCGGACAAGACCCGACCGGGCTCGAGGGAGGCGTTCTGAAGATCGAGATCAACGGGCGCGAGGCGGCGGTGCTGCGGGCACTACTGCCGTCTGGGGCGGAAGCTGCCGAGGTCGTGGTGTCCGTCTGTGGGTTCGAGGCTGGCGATGCCTGGGACGAGGTAGAAGTGCTGAGTCTTCTGCACCGGGTCAATGCAGCCGCATGGCCGCGCCATGGTTGGCTGGCCTCGGTGGACGATGAACACCAGGTGGTGATTCGGTGCCTGCTGCCTCTTGAAGGCATATCCGTGGCGGAATGGGAACCCCTCGTGGCCGAAGGCCTGGATCGTGCCGCCAGCCTGCAGGGGCTCTTGCAGGAATTGTCCGACGCGCCGGCGGACCAAGCTCCGGGTTTTGCATCCGAGATGCCGGCTTCGATGATCAAAGGCTGAAGCAGAGGTTTCAAGACATGGGCGTGACGATTGGAGTGAATACCCGGCTGGCCGCCAACCAGGCTGGCTTCGGGCAGGCGATGTCAAAGGGTGTGGACAAGGAGTTGGCAGGAAAGGCCCTGCGTGAGCTCGACAGCTACATCCGCGATGCTCAGGGCAATCTGCGGCAAGGCGACATCCGGATCGTCAACACCACCAACGACAAGCAGCTGAAGTTCAAGTTCAAGTCGTTCGGCTGGGGCCCGCAGTACCGCACCGAGCGCACCGCTGACGCCCTGGTGGGCCTTCTGACGCAGGCAGGCGTGCAGGGTGCGCAAGCCAAGGTCGATGCCGTTCTGAAGAACAAGGGCAACCAGGCGGGCTACGCCCGGCTCAACGCCGAATCCTTGAGTACGTTGCTGAAGGATCCAGCGGTACGAACGAAGATCTACAGTGAAACCCAACACATCTCGCGTTTCATGCAGGACCAGGGCTACCAGTTTGCTGCGCAGTCCAAGGCCGGCGGTCAGGGCACCGCCCACTTCGCCAAGTTCGCCGGCAAAGACCAGGTCGTCAAGCTCTTCACAACGAACGGCGCCAACCTGGAGCCCCAATCCTTCAAGGGCGAACGGAACAAAGAGACCAAGAGCGAGTACTTCGCGTCCTACCTGGGTTCATCCACGAATGCAGAATGGAAGAAGCCCCTGGTGGTTGCCCCCTCCCAGTACATCGTGCGAAAGGGGGAGGGGTTCGAGGCCTTGTCGACCGAACAGGTTCGAGCCAGGGTGAAGGCGGCCAAGCGTGGTGGTGATTCGGTCGTGTGTGTCGGCTTGGTCATGGACAAGGCCCCGGGCACCGAGGTCAAGCACCTCCCCAGCATGAAGCCGGGCGATGCTGCATCGAAGGGGCTGGCCAAATCGGGGCTCCAAACCTTGCGCGCCCTTAATGAGCGCGGCTTCATCCATCGCGACATCAAGCCGGAAAACATGAGCTTTGACCCGGTCCGCAAGGAAGCCCATTTCTTCGACACCGGCATGATGTTCAAGAGTCACAAGCCCGCGGCGGGTTTGTTGGACAAGAGCCGGGACGCGCTCATAGGGTGGGTCAATGGGGTGGGAGCCGGGGAGGGGAATCTTCCGATCAAGGGCCTGGGCACCAATGGCTACTATCATTCGCGCGTGGCACAGGGCACGCCCTGCGGGTCGCAGGCTGACCTTCACGCCTTCGCCCTGACGCTTCTGGAGAAAACCTACCCGGGTCTCAAGGCGCTGACGCTGGCACCAAGCAACCGCCCGGACCAAGATCCTGACGATCCTCAATACATATCGGGCGATGAGTTCCTGCCGCGCCTTCAGGAACTGTCCGCCGCCAACTCCAGAACGACCAATGACGCCAGAACGGACGCCGGACGATTTCTGGATGACCTGAAGAAGCCGAACTCCTATGCCCATTTCATCAACAAGTGCCTCCAGGCGGCCAACGAGATCAAGCCTGGGCAGTGGGCCAACCGGGCGTTTTCGAACCAAAAACTCGACGACCTGATGAATCATCCGGCCTTGCAGGACTGAACCCATGAGCGAGACGACCATGAATGAGCAACTACTGGGCCAGCAATGGAGCATGGGGTCCATCACCGCGGACCTGTTGCCGCACCCGGAACAGGCGCAAAAGGCCCTGCTGCAGGTCAGCCTGGGCGGCTTAGGGTCAGACCTTGACGACCTCGACCCCGCCCGTGCGGCACAAGCCTTGCGTTGGCTGCTTCGCCTGAATGCCGATGGCCTGGTCCAGCAAGGCTGCATCGTGGGCTTGGATGAGGACGAGGGACTGGTGCTGCTGCAGCCTGTCTCTGAGGCGCAATGGGGGTCGCCTGCGGCCCTCGAAAGTGTGGTGCAGGCCAACTTGGAACGCGGCCTGGAATTGGCCGAGCTCTGGGTTCAGCTGCTGTTGGCGGGGGACCCGCAGTCCCCGAATTAGGCCGGTGGCTCAGCGAGCAACCACAAGCCCACG
Source organism: Rubrivivax sp. (assembly GCA_027487995.1). Classification (GTDB taxonomy): domain Bacteria; phylum Pseudomonadota; class Gammaproteobacteria; order Burkholderiales; family Burkholderiaceae_C; genus RFTU01. The sequence goes on from JAIYCN010000098.1 coordinate 21,961, forward strand.
GCCTTGCCTTGACGAACGGCGCGGTGAAACAAACCGCCCGAGCATTTATCTCAGGGTCGGCACTCCCCCCGGAAAAAGGCCCATTCGTCGCAGTAGCGGCCCGACGGCCACACGCAGCGCCCTGCTTCCGATCCATCGGCCTGCTTCACGATTTGCGAGCGTCCGCCAGCCTTGATGCAGGCCACGCTGGCCGGGTTGGGCATGCCTACGCGCGTCGACACTGGAATGGGTGGCTCGGGTTTGGTTGAGGGCGGCGCCGTGATGGTGCATCCCCACAGCAAACCAGCGACCCCGATGGCCAAGAGCGGCTGCATGCCCCTAGATCTGTGCTTCATAGGGTGGAGTGTTCAATCCACGCGCCCATGGGTCAAGTGTTGAAACGCGTCTGCCAGGCCTCAGCAATCCTGGATGGCCTCAACCCCATCGCTGCGTTCTCGGGACGAGGTTTGTCCGAGTTGGCCCCAGAGGCCCGGGCGTGGTACCTTGCGCAACGCGGCCGTTGGAGCCCTTGTGGAACAGTTCTGGAATGACCGACTTCGACAATCAGCCCTTCCTCTACGCCGCCGTGGCGCTGGCCATCGCGGGCTTCGACGCGCCGATCCAGCCAGGGTTCGAGCCGGCTGCGGCCGACGAGGTCTTCGAGTGTGTCTATTCCTTGGACGAAGGCTTGGATCTGGCCGTGGCCTACTGGCCTGAAGCGGGCCAGTTCCAGATTGAAGTCCAGTGGGCCCAAGCGAGCGCCGCCACGCAGGCCGCTGTCCTGACCCTGGCTCGTGCAGTGCCCGACCTGCGTTGCACGCAGGCCGCTGATGGGCAAACGCTGTGCCTGACGCGTGCGGTGGCTTGGGACCCGCGGATACCACCAGATGAGATGGCCGCGGTGGTGGCGGAAATGGCTGCTGCAGGCGTGGAGTTGGCCCAGGCTGGGCACAGAGGCCCTGGCGGCACTGAAGCCCCGCAGTCGGCGCCCAGCGGCGCCATTCGG
>JAIYCN010000340.1 GCA_027487995.1 Rubrivivax sp.
ATGCTCACCATGACCCGGTGCAGCAAGTGCAGTGGTCACTTTGTGACGCACCCCCACGAAATTGCGCGTCACTTTGTGTGCGGTCTGTGCAACCCGCCGGCACGTGCAGGCAAGGGTCGTGCGCTGTCGGGGCTGCGTGAGCGCGACGAACTCGAAGTTCTGCACTGAACATGGCGCTGCGCTGGCCACTGCCGGCGCTGCTGGCCTGGGCGGCCGGTTGGCTCCTGTGGCACTCCCTGCAATCCCCTTGGGATCTGCCCGTGAGCACCCTGCCGGTGGCACTGGCCATCGGATGGGTCAAGGGACGCACGCGGCGCGCGGTGCTGTTGCTCGGATGGCTGCTTTCGCTGTGGTTGCTCATCGGATCGGACCGCCTGCCGGCCTGGATCTGGTTGTTCGCACTGGGGGCGCTGCTGCTGGCGTACCCCATCTCGGCCTGGCGCGACGCCCCGGTATTCCCCACGCCCGCGGGTGCGCTGGACCCCTTGGCTCATCGCGTTCACCTTCCGGCGCAGGCCTGCGTGCTTGACGCCGGCTGCGGTACTGGTGCTGGCCTTGAAGCGCTGCGCAGAGCCTTTCCGCAGGCGCGGTATCACGGCATCGAGCGCAGTCTTCTCCTGACCCTTTGGGCTCGCCTGCGCTGCCCCTGGGCGGTCATATTTCACGGCGACATCTGGCAGAGGTCCTGGGCCGACTCCTCGCTCGTGTATCTTTTCCAACGCCCTGAAAGCATGCAGCGGGCATGGGAAAAGGCCTGCCGCGAGATGACCGACGGTTCCTGGTTGGTCAGTCTGGAATTCCGAATCGAAGGACAACGCCCGCAGGCATCGTGGCCCTTGGGTCCAGGCAAGCGGCTCTGGCTCTACAAGATCAAACGCTCAAGTCCCACCACGCGCCCGCCGATAACCGTTCAAACTCGGTAAAAAGCGAACATCATGTTTGTCATCATCGGCTGGCTCGTGGCCATGGGCTGCATCTTCGGGGTCTTCATTGGCCACGGGGGAAACATCGGGGTGGTGCTCACCGCGCTTCCCTTCGAAATGACCACCATTGGGGGCGCCGCGTTGGGTGCCTTCCTGGCCAACAACCAGATGAAGGTGGTGAAGGCCACCGCCAAGGGGCTGGGCGACTGCTTCAAGGGCAGCAAGTACACCAAGGCCCGTTACATGGAGTTGATGTCACTGCTGTACGACATCCTGCAGAAGGCTCGCAAAGAGGGTTTGATGGCCATTGAAAAGGACGTCGAGGACCCTCACAACTCGCCCCTTTTCCAGAAGTACCCGACCGTTGGGCATGACCACCACGTGGTGGAGTTCATCACCGACTACCTGCGCATGATGGTGTCGGGGAATCTGAACGCCCACGAGATCGAAAGCCTGATGGACAACGAGATCGAGACCCATCACCATGAAGCCCATGCCGCGGTGGGTGCGTTGCAGCGCCTGGCCGGAGCGCTGCCCGCCTTCGGCATCGTGGCGGCGGTGTTGGGCGTGGTCAACACCATGGGTTCGGTGGGCCAACCGCCGGCGGTCCTGGGCGGGATGATCGGCTCGGCCCTGGTGGGCACCTTCCTGGGCATCTTGCTGGCCTATGCATTCGCAGAGCCGCTCGCCGGGCTGTTGGAGCAGAAGGTGGATGAGGCCGGCAAGGAATTGCAGTGCATCAAGACCACGCTGCTGGCCAGCATGCAGGGCTATGCGCCTCAGGTCGCCATCGAGTTCGGCCGCAAGGTGCTGTATTCCACTGAGCGTCCCTCATTCAGTGAACTCGAGTCGCACGTCAAGGGCAAGAAGTAAGTCCTCCAAGGGCGCACCATCATGGCAGGCGACAACAAGAAACTTCAGCCGATCATCGTCAAGCGGGTCAAGAAGGCCGGCCATGCCGCCCACGGCGGCGCTTGGAAGATTGCCTACGCCGACTTCGTGACGGCCATGATGGCTTTCTTCCTCTTGATGTGGCTATTAGGTTCCACCACCGAGGGCGATCGAAAGGGCATTGCTGATTTCTTCAACGCACCCCTGAAGATCTCGCTGTTCTCCAATGGGTCGGGCGCGGGTGATGCATCCCATGTGATCAAGGGTGGCGGCGAGGACCTGACTCGACAACACGGACAGGTCAAGCGCGGCGATGTGCCTGCGGACAGCACCTACACCCTGGCCGCTCTGCGTGAAGAACAGCGCCGCCAGGAAAGCCAGAAGCTCGAGCAGTTGCGGATGAAGGTCTTGAGCCAGATCGAAGACAACCCGAAGCTGGTGGGCCTGGCCGAGCAGATCAAGTTGGACATGACGCCCGATGGGCTTCGGATACAGATCATCGACCAGCAGAACCGCCCCATGTTCGCCCTGGGCAGTGCGCAAGTGCAACCCTACATGCGCGATTTGTTGCGCGAGGTCGGCAAGGTTCTCACCGATGTCCCGAACCGCTTGACCCTGGAAGGGCACACCGATGCGGCGGCCTATGCGGGCGGCGAGCGTGGGTACAGCAATTGGGAACTGTCCGCGGACCGGGGCAATGCGTCCCGCCGCGAACTGTTGGCCGGGGGCTTGCCCGAGGACCGTGTTCTGCGCGTGATGGGCCTGGCGTTCAGTCGGCCCTTCAATGCCCAGGACGGGCGGGACCCGCAGAACCGGCGCATCAGCATCATCGTGATGAATCGGGATGCCGAGGAGCGGTTCTTCAAGTCCGCCACCGACATCTCCAAGTCCCTGGACTCCGGCGCACCACCAGGGCGCATCGCGCTGCCTTTCGACAGGCCCTGAACCAAGGCCGTTGCCGCAACACCGAACATCTAAGCCTCCACGGGAATCACCATCATGGCCCCTTCCGAACTTCGCTATCTGATCGTGGACGACTTCTCCACCATGCGCCGCATCGTGCGGGGCCTGCTCAAGGAGATGGGGTGCAACAACGCCGACGAGGCCGAAGACGGCGTGCACGCGCTTCAGATGCTCCGCTCACAGAAGTTCGACTTCGTGGTCAGCGACATCAACATGCCCAACATGAACGGGTTTGAGCTTCTCAAGCAGATCAAGGCCGATCCGGTACTCAAGACGCTGCCGGTGTTGATGGTCACGGCCGAGGCGCGCAAGGAAGACATCATCCTGGCGGCGCAGACGGGTGCCGCCGGCTACATCGTCAAGCCCTTCACCAAGGCCACCCTGGAGGAAAAGGTGCAGAAGATCGTCCAACGCATGGCTGCCGCCGGCACCAGCGCTTGAGGGTGGCGGCCGTGAACAGCGTCCACAGCACCTCGAGCGATCAGGTTGATGGCAGCGCCGCTTCAGCTGGGATGGAACCTGCGGCGGCTGCGCAGGGTTCAACCCCATCTCCGGCCGGCCTGTACCAGGAACTGGGCCACATCACGCGGCAACTTCACGACTCCCTGGCGCAACTGGGTGTGATGCCCCGGCTGCAGCAGGCCGCTCAAGGCCTGCCCGATGCCCGCAGCCGCTTGAACTATGTGGTCGAGAAAACCTCAGAGGCCGCTCATCGTGTTCTGAACTCGGTCGATGCTGCAAAGGTGGGCAACCGCGGTTTGGAGGACCAATCCCGAGGATTGATGCAGATGCTGGGTCAACCCGGCACCACCGCCATTCCCGCGGCTGCCGTTCTCGCCTATGTCCAGTCGGTGCAGTCGCACACTTCCGAGCTGGACCAGCACCTCACCGACATCATGCTGGCGCAGGACTTTCACGACCTGACTGGACAGGTGGTCCGCAAGATCCTGGACATGGCCACTGCCCTGGAAGACAGCCTCGTGCACCTGTTGGTGCAGTCGGCTCCGGAGGAGCTGCAGGCCCTGACCGCAAAGCCTGAACCTGCGGCCTCTGACTTGCAGGGACCCGTGGTGGCCGGCACCCAGCAGGGCGAGGTGGTCAGCAACCAGGGCGAGGTCGATGACCTGCTGGCCAGCCTGGGCTTCTGAGGCGGTCCTTCGCGGACGCATCATCTAGCCGTCGAAATCAGGGGCAAGGTCCCCTCTTATCGGCCTTAAGTCCTCGCATGAGCGAGGCACCATGAGGGAAAGCTTCCAGTCCGGATTTCCCCATGGCCGATCAAGGCGCGCAAGACCGCCATCTCCCCGCAACCGAACGCAAGATCGAAAAGGCCCGTGAAGAGGGTCAGGTCGCGCGTTCGCGCGATCTGGGCCATCTTCTGATGATGGCCGGCGGTGGCTTGGCCTTGCTGGCCGCTGCGCCCGCACTGTCGGACTGGACGGAGCGCCTGCTGCGCGTCGGGCTTCGTTTTGACTCGCAGAGCATCCACCACCCCGAGTTGATGGTCGAGCGCATGGCCAGCATGGTGATGGACGCCACTTGGGTGGTGGCCATGATCGGAGCCGTGGCGGTGGTGCTGGCCCTGGCCGGCGGATTGGGCAGCGGTGGGTGGAACTGGTCCTTCAAGGCGATCGAGCCCAAGGCTTCGAAGCTCAATCCCCTCAACGGCTTGGGGCAGATGTTCTCGGGCCAACAACTGGCCGTCACCGGCAAGACGTGTCTCCTGGCCCTGGTCCTGGGCGTGATCGGGGCCGCGGTCCTGGTGCTGCGCATGGATGCGTTCGCGTCGGTGCTGACCATGGACTTGAATGCAGGCTTTGCCCATGCGCTCTCCGAGATCACGGCCGGCCTGGGGTTGATGCTGCTCGCGTTGGCCGCCTTCGCCATCGTCGATGTTCCGCTGCAGCGGTTCCTTCTGTCCAGACGCCTGCGCATGTCCTTCAAGGAAGTGAAGGATGAAAACAAGGAGGTTGAAGGCAACCCCGAGGTGAAGATGCAGATGCGCCAGCGCATGCGTGAGATGAGCCGCCGCCGCATGATGGCGGCCGTACCCAAAGCCGACCTGGTGGTGATGAACCCCACCCACTATGCCGTGGCCTTGAAGTACGACGAGGCTTCCATGGGGGCACCGCGTGTGGTGGCCAAGGGTGCTGACGCCCTGGCCTTGCGCATCCGCGATCTGGCCCGTGAGCACGGCGTTCCGGTTCTCCAGGCACCGGCCTTGGCCCGTGCGCTCTATGCGCACACGGAGATCGACCGCGAGATTCCCGGTCGGTTGTTCTCGGCGGTGGCGCAGGTGTTGGCCTGGGTGTACCAGCTGCGCACAGCCCGCCAGCAGCAGCAGCCTGAGCCGCCTGCACCAACCCCTGACCGACTGGTGGTGCCTGAGGACCTGGATCCGCACCACAAGGGCGCTGTGCCGCGTGAAGGAGGGGCGCCGTGAACGCGGTGATGGGACGCCTGCAGTCGGTGCTGGATGCACCGCTTCTGGCCCAGGCCGGTGGACTGGGCCGTGCGCTCATGGCGCCGCTGTTCATCATCATGGTCATGGCCATGATGGTGCTTCCCTTGCCGCCCCTGGCCTTGGACGTGCTCTTCACCTTCAACATCGCCCTGGCGCTGATGGTGGTGATGGTGGCGTCCCGGTTGGTTCGGCCCCTGGACTTCGCCGCCTTCCCCACGGTTCTCCTGGTCACCACCCTGCTGCGACTGTCCTTGAACGTGGCCTCCACGCGCGTGGTACTGATGGACGGCCATACCGGCCCGGCTGCAGCGGGCAAGGTGATCGAGTCCTTCGGTCATTTCCTCATCGGCGGCAACTTCGCTGTGGGTCTGATCGTCTTTGGCGTGCTGGTGATCATCAACTTCATCGTGATCACCAAGGGTGCCGAGCGCATCGCCGAGGTGGGTGCGCGCTTCACCCTGGACGCCATGCCGGGCAAGCAGATGGCCATCGACGCCGACTTGAACGCCGGCCTCATCAACGAGGAACAGGCCCGCCAGCGCCGCGCCGAGGTGGCCGAGGAGGCGGACTTCTTCGGCTCCATGGACGGCGCCAGCAAGTTCGTGCGTGGAGATGCCATTGCCGGATTGATCATCCTGTTCATCAACATCGTCGGTGGACTCATCATCGGTGTGGTTCAGCACGACCTCACGGCAGCCCAGGCCGCCAACACCTACATCCTGTTGGCCATCGGTGATGCGCTCGTGGCCCAGGTGCCGGCGCTGCTCATCAGCGTGGCCTCCGCCATGGTGGTCTCCCGGGTGGGCAAGGACAGTGACGTGGGCACCCAGATCCGGGAACAGGTCTTCGGCTCACCCACCGTGTTGGGCGTCACTGCCGGCATCATCGCGCTGCTCGGCGCCATTCCGGGCATGCCCAACCTCATCTTCCTGTTGCTGGCCGCCCTCATTGGTGGCGGCGCGTGGCTGATGCGTCGGGATCAGCGTCGCAAGGCAGCCTTGGCCGCCACGCCGGCTGCCGGAGCAGCCGAAGCCAACACCAACGCCGAGGCGTCCTGGGACGACCTCCAGCCCGTGGATGTGCTGGCCCTGGAGGTCGGGTATCGGCTCATCAGCCTTGTGGACAAGAACCGCCAGGGTGACCTGCTCACCCGCATCAAAGGCGTACGCCGCAAATTCGCCCAGGACGTGGGTTTCCTGCCTCCATCGGTGCACATCCGCGACAACCTTGAACTCAAGCCCAGCCATTACCGCATCCTGTTGCGAGGTGCCGTGGTGGGTGAAGGTGAGGCCTATCCCGGCATGATGATGGCCATCAATCCGGGCGGCGTGACACAAACGCTCATCGGAACGTCCACCACCGACCCGGCATTCGGATTGCCCGCCGTGTGGATCGAGGAACGCCAGACCGAAGCGGCACAGGTGGCCGGCTACACGGTCGTGGACTGCTCCACCGTGGTGGCCACCCATCTGTCCCATCTCATGCAGGTCCACGCCGCCAAGCTTCTGGGCCGCTTGGAGACGCAATCGCTCATCGAGCATGTGGGTCAGCAGGCTCCCAAACTCCTGGAGGACGTGGTGCCCAAGCTGGTGGGCGTTCCCACCTTGCAGAAGGTCCTGCAGCTGCTTCTCGAAGAAGGTGTGCACATCCGTGACATGCGCTCCATCGTCGAGTGCCTGGCCGAATACGGAGGCACCGTCTCCGAACCCGCCGAGCTGGCCCAGCGCCTTCGGATTCACCTGGCCCCGGCCATCGTCCAGCAGATCTTCGGCACCGTGTCTGAGTTGGATGTGATCGCGCTGGAGCCTGACCTGGAACGTCTGGTGTCGCAGGCCTTGAATTCGGCCAACGGCGCCGTCCTGGACCCCGGAGTCGCGGACTCGATTGCACGCGGTGCAGCGCAGACCGCGCGTGATCAAGAGGACCTGGGCTTGCCCGCCTGCCTGTTGGTCCCGGACTCCATCCGCTCGGCCATGTTCCGTCTGCTGCGTCGAGCAGCCCCCCGGCTGAAGGTTCTCGGTCACAGCGAGATTCCTGAAACCCACACCATTCGCATCGGCTCCCTCATCGGAGGCAAAGCATGAACGTCAAACGATTTGTCGGCAGAACGTCCCACGAGGCCCTGGGTCGCCTCAAGGCAGCACTGGGTCCAGATGCCGTGGTCCTGTCGACCCGTCCCTGCGCTGAGGGCGTGGAGATTCTGGCCATGGGCCCGGAGGCGATCACCCGTGGACCATCCGAGGTGGCCCAGGACGTCGAGGGCGATGCACAGACGCTGTCCATGAGCACCTTGTCCTTCCAGGACTATGTGCGCGAGCGCATGCTCAAGAAGAGGGAGGCCGAGCGCAAGGCCGCCCAGCAGGTGCAGGAGGCCCGTGCAATGCAGGCGCCTCAAGGCGATTCACCGCGCCAGGCGCGGGACCTCCATGAACGAGCCCGTGCCCAGGCGGAGGTGCTCGGTGCAGGGCGCGCTCCGGCTTCGGATTTCGGTGGGCAGGCTCCAGGGGTGATGTCACCCACCCGCAGCCGCGAACCGCTGGCGGGCTCACGCAGCCCAGTAGCCGCTCACCAACTGCGTTCTGCAGCGCGGGGGGACCAGGCCGCGGCCGGTGATGCAGGCGCACCCCACGCGGGACGCGGTGCCGATCACTCGACCCACTCCAATGCGGCGATGGTCGAGGAGATCCGTTCCATGAAGGGGCTGATCGAGCAGCGCTTCAGCGCGCTCACGTTTCTCGAGCGGCTTCAGCGTCAGCCGGCTCAGGCTCGGCTGGCGCAGCGGCTCCTTGAAGTGGGGTTCTCTCCGGCCCTGGCACGCAAGCTGACGGAACTGCTCCCGCAGGATGCACCCTCTGAGGAGCGTTGGGCGGCAGCCACCCTGGAGCGCAACCTTCAGGCGGCTGAGACCATGCCCGCCGTGGAAGACCAGGGCGGCGTGATCGCGCTGATCGGCTCCACCGGGGTGGGCAAGACGACCACCACGGCCAAGCTGGCGGCCGCCTTTGCGTCTCGCCACGGCGCCAGTTCGCTGGGCCTGATCACATTGGACGCCTACCGGGTTGGTGCGCAGGAGCAGTTGCGTGCCTACGGTCGCATCCTGGGAGTGCCCGTGCACAGTGCGCATGACCGCGCGTCGCTGGAGGATCTCCTGGCCTTGCTGGCGGACAAGCGCCTGGTGCTCATCGACACCGCGGGCATGGCCCAGCGGGACAGCCGCACACGCGAAATGCTGGACATGCTGGCGCACCCCTCCATCCAGCGTGTGTTGGTGCTCAGCGCTGCGGCTCAGGGCGAAACGCTGGACGATGTGGTGATTTCGTGGCGGGCTGCCAACTGCAAAGGCGTGGTGCTCAGCAAGGTCGATGAGGCGGTTCGTCTGGGGCCTGCATTGGACACGGTCATCCGGCACAAGCTGCCCGTGCTGGGTGTGGCCAATGGGCAGAGGGTGCCGGAGGATTGGCATCGGTTGAGTGCCCAGGCCCTCGTGCAGCGGGCGATGCGGGAGACCGCACGTGGCCACTGGCGGATGGACTCGGAGTCCGTCGAACTGGTGTTTGCCGATGTGCCGTCAGCAGCGACTTCCTCACTGGGTGGAAGCGCGCTTTCCGTGGGTGCGGAGTGGCGGACATGATCTCGCCGGCGCACGCGGCCCACAGTGGGCACGTCCACACGTCCTGGGCGAACGCTCGCGTCGACAATCGTCCATCTGCCGATCAGGCCGAAGGATTGAGGCGGCTGTTCGACGGTCGTTCCACCCGTGCGTTGGCTGTGGTCAGCAACCCGGCCGTGGCGTGGTCAGGCCTGCTCATCGAAAGCTTGAGCGAGTCGATGGCTGCTGCGGGCCTGCACACGCTCGTGGTCGACGCCTCGGAAACGGCGCCAGTGGCCAGCGAATGGGCGCATTTGGATCTTCGCTGGGCCATCGAGCCTCGTGCCGACCAATCGTCCTACCTGGGAGCCCGGGGGTTGCTGCGGCACCACGTGGATGCGCAGGGCCGTGCGCACGGTTTCCTGCGCCGTGCCGCTGAGGCCGCGCCGTGGGCCGATGTGCTTCTGATGCACGCACCTGCCCGAGATCTCATGCGGCTGTTTGCCGGTCATGATTGGCGCCCCATTCTGCTGGCGGATGCAACGCCAGTGGGTGCGATGCAGGCTTACGGCTCGCTCAAGTCCATGGCCCGCAGCGGCTTGTCCACGTTCGACATTCTTCTGGAGTCCAGTTCAAGACCTGTGCTTGGCCCGCGAGTGGCCTTGCGATTGGCCGACAGTGCCAGCCGTTTCCTGTCTTGGCCGGTGGGCCACTCGGTGGTGCTGCAAGGGCCTGCGCACCAGGACCCGGCCGAGTCCAGTCGCCTTCAGGACCTGATCCGCGCACAGTGGGCGCAGGCCGTCACCTGCGCCGTTCATCGAACCCCTGCCTTCAACCACGAGAGGCTCGCATGAATCCCTTTGCCTCCGCCACCCCGGCCAAGGCTGAAGCCACGACAGCATTCACGGCCCCGGTCTACAACGCCAAGGGTCGCATGGACCGCAATCATCTGTTGCGCCAGCACATGCCCCTGGTGCGGAAGTTGGCCCATCAGATGATGGCCAAGCTGCCAGCCAGCGTGGAGCTCGACGATTTGATCCAAGTCGGGATGATGGGCCTCAACGATGCGATCTCCCGCTTCGACGCGACGGCCGGCGCGCAGTTCGAGACCTTCGCCACCCAGCGCATCAAGGGCTCCATGCTGGACGAACTGCGCAGCCTCGACTGGATGAGTCGTGGCGACCGCAAGCTCCAGCGCGACATCGAGTCGGCTGTGCATCGCCTGGAGCAGAAGCTCCACCGTGCGCCCACCGAGTCCGAGATTGCGCAGGCACTGGAGATGTCCTTGGAGAGTTACCAGGAGACCCTTGGCCGGGTTCGCGGCACACAGATCGTTCATCTGGAGGACATGGGCTCCCACGAGGAGGGCGGTGAAGACTTCCTCGACCGTCATGTGGCTGACGAGGCGGCCAATCCCATGGCGCTTCTGCAGGACCACCGCATGCGTCAGGCCTTGGTCGACGCCATCAAGAATCTTCCCGAACGCGAGCAGTTGATGATGAGCCTGTACTACGAACAGGACATGAACCTCAAGGAAATCGCCTTGGTGTTGGGTGTCACGGAAAGCCGCGTGTGCCAACTCCACAGCCAAAGCATTGCTCGCCTTCGATCCCGCTTGCGCGCTTGGTAATCCAGCCGAAGCCAAAAAAAGACCCGCCTTCAGCGGGTCTTTGTCCATCACGGCTTGTTCAGGCGTAGGTGCCGCCGGTGCGTGGCATGGCGGATTGGTATCCGCCCGCGTTGTAGCCCGGCGCAGCAGAGGCGCGTGTCGGCACAAGACCCTGGGCGCTGAGTCCCATGGTGTCGCCCATCAGAAGTTCCAGTCCGCGGCCCAAGCGCGCCTGCGCGCGCACAACCGCCTGTTGCAGGGCGGCAACTCGGGTGGCCATCTCGCCGATCAAGGCACTGCGGACTTCGTTCGAGGGCCAATGGGCTTGGGGCAATTGCCGCAACTCACGAAAGACTTGGGCCCAAGCCCCTGATGCCTGGACGATCCGCTCCGGTTCGGCTTGGGCCAATGCAGCCTCGGCTTCATCCAGAAAGAACGAAAGGCGCGACAACAGGCGCGCCGTTTCTGGAGTCAGTGCGACCGTGCTGTTCATACCTTGGGCTTGAGCAAGGCCTGGGCGCTGGCGATCAACTCGTCTGCGATGGCCTCAGGGTTCACCTTGTAGGTGCCCTGTGCCAAGGCCGCTTGCACCTGGCGCACCTTCTCAAGATCCACGTCAGGTCCTGCGTTGGCGGCCGTCATCGCGCCGGCAGCCACGTTGGAAATCTTCACGGTGGCGGCATCGACGGCAGCGCCGAGTGCGCCGGCCACGGTACCCGCCCGAATGAGTGCTGCACGCGTGTCCGCGCCGGTCTTGCTGCTGCGGCCAGTGGCGGCACCCGTGGTGTCCGCATAGGCGGAAAGGTCCTGCGGTCCGATCTTCATGTCTGGCTCCTGCGGGTTGAGGCGTCAACCCGTTGATGTCTGCAATGCCTGATCCTATCGGCAATCCAGGCACGCACTTGAGGGCGACCCTCGTGAAAAAACGATGCGCAGCTCACATCGCCACCTCGACACGCCTGGTGCCAACCGCCGTTCCCTGAAGCACACGGCCGTTGTCCAGGCGCACCTGGGTGGCCTGTCCATCCAGCCCCGGTGTCAGCGCAACCCCTTCCGAGGTCACGGCAAATCCAGGGCCCCGCGCCACCAGCGTCACATTCTGGCCTGCGGTGAACCACTGGCGTGCGCGGACGTGCTGGACGCGCAGGGGCTGGCCGGCCTTTACCGCGGTTGCCAGTTGTCGCCCCGCCAGGTTGTCGGTGGCACCCAGGATGGCACCAGACTCTGAACTCCACTCCGCTTCCTGGCGCCGCACGTCGGAATCACCAATCAGATGCCCCGCCGGCAGCGCGGAAGCGGCCACCCAGGCAGGTCCGTACACGCGAATGGTGGCCGGCACGTAAACGTTCCAGCGGACCGGACCCTGGGTGCAGCGCAGGCCGATTCGAATGTCACCCCATGCACGGCTGCCCGGATTGACATGGGGTTGGGCCGCTTCGCAAGGGGCCAGCTTGAGTTGTGGATTCAAGGCGCCCACCTGGGTGGTCACGCGCACACCGGGGTAAGCGGCCATTACCGACTGCGCGGCCTGCTCAACACCCTCGCGCACAAGTGCCAGCAGCGCCGCTTGCGTCAAGCCGGTGGACTCACCCGCCGCGCGGACTGGCGTTGTCGCGCCGATCAGGGCCATGAGCGTCAGGACAAAACGAAGGACACGTTTCATGAGGACGGAATCTACGCCTGCGAACCATTCATGAGGCACGGAATTGAGCCGGTCGTGCACCGCTATTCCGAGCTCTGACCAAGTGCGAACTCCACACAATCCGCTTCAACCCTGACCGCGTTATCGGCAGGCATTCGCATCCACTTGAGCGCCCAACATGCCATTGCCCAACCGCCTGACCCAAAACCTGGATTTCCAGGCGCAGGCCTTGACGCTGCGCTCGGAGCGTCAGCGGCTGTTGGCCAGCAACATCGCCAACGCCGACACACCGGGCTTCGTCGCCCGGGACCTGGATTTCAATGCCGCCCTGCGCCAGGCAACCGGGCATCTGGGGACTCCTGGGGCGACTGCGGCCGGTGGAGCGCCCGCCCTGCTGCGGCCTCAGGCGACGCGGCCTGGGCACATCGGTGGAGGGTTGGCGCCGCACAGCACTGGACTGTCCACCTTGGCCTACGCGCGAAACAGTCAAAACAGCATCGACCGCAACTCGGTGGACCTGGACCGTGAACGGGCCACCTTCGCCGACAACACCCTGCGCTATGAGGCGGCCTTGCGCTTCATCAATGGCAGCGTTCGCACGATGCTCGATGCGATGAAGTCGCATACCCAGTAACCACCGGAGCCCACCATGTCCATGTTCCAAATCTTCGGTATTTCAGGCAGTGCAGTGAGTGCGCAAAGCCAGCGACTGAACGTGGTGGCTTCGAACCTCGCCAACGTCGACACCGTTGCCGGGCCGGATGGCAAGTCCTACAAGGCGCGGCAGGTGGTGTTCCAGACCGAATTGCTGGGCGCATCTGCCCAGCCGGGCACGCCACCGGAGGCCGGTGCGGGCCACTCCGGCGTGCGCGTGAGCACCATCAAGGAGGACGACACGCCGGGGCGCCGGGTGTTCGACCCCAAGCATCCTGCCGCTGATGGAGAAGGCTACGTGACCTTCAGCAACGTCAATGCCGTGGATGAGATGGTCAACATGATCGCGGCCTCTCGTTCATACCAAAACAACGTGGAGGTGATGAACACCACGAAGTCCCTGCTGCAGAAGACGCTGCAGATGGGTCAGTAAACGGTTCACCGCCACCCTCTACAGGACTCGATCATGGCCACCAGTGTTGCAACCCCCACCGCCGGGAGCGACTTCGTCTCCCGACTGAGCAATCCCGCATCGGCCGCCTCGGCATCCACCGGTGACATGTCGGACCGGTTCCTGAAGCTGCTGGTCACGCAAATGCAGAACCAGGATCCCCTGAATCCTCTGGACAACGCGCAGGTCACCACGCAGATGGCGCAGATCAACACCGTGTCCGGGATTGAGAAGCTCAACCAGGGCATCAGCTCCATGAGCCAGATGCTGTCCGAAAAGCTCGGCGGCTTGGCCATCGGCTCAAGCCTGGATTCCCTCAATGGCACCCTGCAAACCCTGCAGGGTCAGATGCTTCAGTCCCAGGCCGTGCAGGGCGCTGCCTTGGTCGGGCGCACCGTGCTGCTGGAGGGATCAGCCTTGCAGATGGCCCAGGGGCAGGGCATTGGCGCCTTTGACCTCTCCGGTCCCGCTGACCGCGTCAAGGTTGAGGTGTTGGGGCCTGCGGGGCAGGTCATCGACACACTGGACCTGGGCGCGCAATCCGCCGGTCGTGGCGGCTTCTCCTGGTCACCGCCCGACAAGGCCGACACGCGTGGGCTGACGTTCCGGGTCACCGCCCAGTCGGGGTCGGCCAGCGTGGCGGTCAAGCCACTCATGGCCGACACCGTCAATGCGGTTTCCATGGGCGGCAATGGCCTTGTTCTCGAACTGGCCCGTGGCGGATCCACCGCTTTCAATCTCGTCAAGGCGCTGTCCTGAGCCTGGCGCCACCTTCCACTTCCACACTGAATCAACGGGAGAACCACCATGAGTTTCCAGCAAGGTCTGTCCGGCTTGAATGCCTCCAGCAAGAACATCGAGATCATCGGCAACAACGTTGCCAACGCCAGCACCTTTGGTGCGAAGTCATCCCGGGCTGAATTTGCGGACGTGTACGCCAACGCGCTCAACGGCGCGGGTGTGAACACCATCGGCATCGGCGTGAACCTCGCTGCCGTGGCCCAGCAGTTCACCCAAGGCAACATCACCACCACCGAGAACCCGCTGGATTTGGCGATCAACGGCTCGGGCTTCTTCCAGGTCAGTGACGGCAAGAACCCGACGATGTACACGCGAAACGGTCAGTTCAAGATCGACCGCCAGGGATTCGTCATCAACAACCAGCAGCAGAAGTTGCTGGGATATCCGGTGGATGCCAACGGCACCATCAAGCCGGGTGAGGCGCAGCCGATCAAGCTGCCCACCCAGGGCATCGACCCAACCCCGACCAATCGCATTGACCTCGAACTGAATCTGGATTCGCGCTCTCCCAATACGGAAAACAAGGCCGCGCTCGACGAGATCAACTTCAACGATCCCAAGACCTACAACAACGCCACCTCGGTGACGGTGTATGACATCAAGGGACAGCCTGTGGCGCTGACCTACTATTTCCAGAAGACGGACACCGACAAGTGGAACGTCTACATCACCGCCAACGGCACCTCGCTGTCCAACACGGGTACGGGCGCCAACGCCAAGGCGCGACCTGTGGCCAGCGTTGCCTTCCCCGTCTCGGGCGCCGCACCGATGGGCTCGACCGTCACGCCGTTGGTGGAAGGGGCGCCTGGATCAGTCACCGTCTTCGACAAGGACTTCGCCAATCCCAAGACCAGCGCCACGGGTCTGCTCAGCCTACCCGACATCCCCGCCGTGAAGCTCGCCGGCGGTGGAACCTCAGAGCCCATCCTCGGCGTCAATCTCAGCCTGTCGTCGGTGTTCCAGTACGGCTCCGCGTTCGGCGTCACCAACGTTCAGCAGAACGGCTATGCACCTGGCCAATTGGCCGGCCTGAACATCGAAGACAACGGTGTGATCACGGCCCGCTACAGCAACGGCAAGACGCGTGCGGCCGGTCAGCTGGAATTCGCCAGCTTCCGCAACCCGCAGGGCCTGCAGGCCTTGGGTGGCAACGCCTGGGCGGCCACCTTCTCCAGCGGTGAGCCTGTGCGCGGCGCACCCGGAGACGGCAACTTCGGTGTGCTTCAGTCCGGCGCCCTGGAGGAAAGCAACATTGACTTGACCGGTGAGTTGGTGAACATGATCACCGCACAGCGCATCTACCAGGCCAACGCCCAGACCATCAAGACACAGGACCAGATCCTGCAGACGCTGGTCAACATCCGTTGATCCTCGTTTGAACTGAGTACCCGCACCCACCACTGGAGAGCCACCCATGGACAAGATGCTCTATGTGATGAACTCCGGCGCCAAGGCTGCCATGCAGCGGCAGGAGGTGTTGGCCAACAACCTGGCCAACGTCTCCACCGTCGGCTTTCGCGCCGAACTGCACGCCATCCGCTCCGTGCCGGTGACGGGCACTGCCGCCAACACTCGCGCCTTCGCGCTCGAAACCACGGTCGGCTACAACGATCAGCCCGGTGCCCTGCAACCCACGGGACGTTCACTGGACGTGGCCGCGCGTGGGAACACCTGGTTGGCCGTGCAGTCGCTGGACGGAACCGAGGCCTACACGCGCGCCGGTGCCTTCGATGTCAACGCCGAAGGTCTGCTGACCTTGCGCAACGGCCTGCCGGTTCAGGGTGAGGGCGGCCCCATCAACATCCCGGCCAACGCCCGCGTGGAGATCGCCGGCGATGGCACCATCTCGGCCACCGCCCCGAACCCCGGCGCGCGCCCCGAAGTGGTCGGCCGTCTCAAGTTGGTGGAGCCCCAGGCGGCCTTGCAGCGGGGCACCGACGGACTGTTTCGCCCTGCCGGTGGGCAGGAGTTGCCCCCCAGCGAAAACGGCCGTGTGCAAAGCGGCGTGCTCGAGGGCTCCAACGTCAGCCCGGTGGAGACCATGGTCGCCATGATCGCCGCCGCGCGTCAATTTGAGCAGCAGATGAAGCTGATGCAGACGGCCGAAAGGCAGGAGCAGACCGCCTCCAAGCTGCTCGCGCCCGGCATGGGATGATCCATCAGCCTGAGTTGCGCAACCCAGCGGCAATCCCGTTGATCGAGATGTGGATGCCCGTCTGCACACGGGCAATCTCGGGGTCGCCTTCCTGTCGGCTGCGGTAGCGGCGAATCAGTTCCACCTGCAGGTGGTTCAAAGGGTCCAGATACGGAAACCGGTGTTGGATCGAGCGCGCCAGGGCAGGGTTGCTGGCCAGCCGGTCTCGCTCACCGGTGATCAGTTCGAGTGCACGGTGGCAGCGCTGCCATTCCTTCTCAATGGCTGCGAACTGCTTCTTGGCCAGGGCTCGGTCTTCCACCAGGTCCAGGTAGCGTGAAGCCACGCGCAGGTCGCTCTTGGCCAGCACCATGTCCATGTTGGACAGCAGCGTGCGGAAGAAGGGCCACTGCCGTGCCATGCGGCGCAGCAGTTTCATTCTCTGGTCATGCTCGGCGCCGGGCTTGCCCAACCATCGCTCCACCGCACTGCCAAACCCTGCCCACCCAGGCAGGCTCACGCGGCACTGGCCCCAGCTGAAGCTCCAGGGGATGGCCCGCAGATCCTCAATCGACCATCCCTTGCGACCATCCCGGGGCCGCATCGGTGGCCGCGATCCAATATTGAGCTCGGCCAGTTCGCGAATGGGTGTGGCCGAAAAGAAGTACTCGGTGAAGCCACGGTCACCATAGACCAGGGCGCGATAAGCCTCGTAGCTGGCCGCAGAGAGTTCCGCCGCGGCCTGCAGAAAAGCCTTCGGTGCCGCTTGTGCAGGCTGCAGCAGCGTGGCCTCCAGGGTGGCTGATACCAGTGTCTCCAGGTTGCGCCGACCGATCTCCGGGTTCGCGTATTTGGACGCAATCACCTCGCCCTGCTCGGTCAGGCGAATCTGTCCGTTGACCGTGCCTGGTGGCTGCGCCAGGATGGCCTGGTAACTGGGGCCACCACCGCGGCCCACCGTACCCCCGCGCCCGTGGAAGAGCCGCAGCTTCAAGCCATGTTCACGGCGCAAAGGCTCGAACAGTTCCACCAGGCCCAACTCGGCCTGATACAGCTCCCAGTTGCTGGTGAAAAAACTGCCGTCCTTGTTGCTGTCGCTGTAGCCCAGCATCACGTCCTGCTCGCTGCCGCCATTGAGCAGAAGGGCCAGGACCCCGGGCAGCCCCAGGTATTCGCGCATCACGGTGGGCGCACGGCGCAGGTCATCGATGGTCTCGAACAGAGGTGACACGATCAGGGCACAGTGGGCGCCCGGCGCACCCAAGCGGCCGTGCATCAGGCCGCATTCCTTCTGCAGCAGCAGCACTTCCAGCAAGTCGCTCACCTCTTCCGTGTGGGAGATGATGGCGTGGCGAATGGCCCCTGGTCCATGGTTCGCAATGCCTTCACGCGCCGCCTCAAACACGGCCAGTTCACTGCGGGTGGTCTCGTTGTAGACCTGGTTCGGCACTCTCAGCGCGCGCGGGTCTCGCAGGGCCCGCAGCAGCAGCTCGCGCCGTTGCGCCTCATCCAGTGCGGCATACGAGCGGCACATCTGGGCCGCTTCCAGCAACTCGGCCACCACGGCTTCGTGCTTGTCGGAGCTTTGCCGCAGGTCCACCGTGGCCAGGTGAAACCCAAACACTTCCACCGCGCGGATCAAGGGCTGCAGCCGGGGTGTAGCCAAAGCTTGAGCGCGGTGATGGTCCAGCGAACGGCGAATCACCTGCAAGTCGGCCAACAGGTCTTCTGGGCTGGCGTAGGGCACCGTGGGCGCCACGGCATGGGCCAGTGCCTCCGTTCCGGTGAGATGACGCAAGGTGGCCGCCAGTCGTGCATAGATGCCGATCAGGGCACGGCGGTAGGGCTCGTCCTGCCGATGAGGGTTGGCGTCGGTGGATCGCTCGGCCAGCGCAGCAAGCTCCGGCGTGACCTCGGCCAAGGTCTGCGAAATCGACAGTTCCGCGCCCAGTTCATGCACCTGGCGCAGGTAGTGCCGCAGGGCCACTTCGCACTGGCGCGAAAGAGCCCTTTGCAAGGAAGGGGCTCCCACGTTCGGGTTGCCGTCGCGGTCACCGCCAATCCAATGGCCCATCCGGAAGAAGGGCTCGATGCGGTGGCCCGGCAAGGCCTCCTCCAGCTGCGCGTATAGGCGCGGAATCTCCGAAAGAAACGTACTGCCGTAATAGCCCAGGGCGTTTTCAATCTCATCGGCCACGGTCAGCCGCGTGGTGCGCAGCATGCGGGTCTGCCAGAGCTGGGTGATGCGCGCGCGAAGTTGCGCCTCGATCGCTGCGCGGTCCCGTTCCCCATGCGCCTGGTCCCATTGGGCGATCAGCGCGGCCAAGGCGCGCTGCGCATCCAGGATGCTTTGCCGCTGGACTTCGGTGGGGTGTGCCGTGAGCACCGGAGAGATGTAGGAGTGGCGCAGCAGGCTGGCCACTTCCGAACCTCGAATGCCCGCATCGGCCAATCGTTCCATCGTCAAGGCCAGTGAGCCTTCCTGCAGATGCCCCTGTGCCTCATGGTGCTCGCGCCGGCGCACATGGTGCCGGTCTTCCGCGATGTTGGCCAGGTGGCTGAAATAGCTGAAGGCCCGGATCACCATGACCGTCTGGTCACCGCTCAAGTTGGCCAGCAAACGATTGAGCACGCGCCCGGCCGAGGCGTCCTTCTTCAGCCGAAACGCCACCGACAGCTGGCGCACCCGCTCCACCAGTTCGAAGGATTCCACGCCTTCATGTTCGCGGATGACATCTCCCAGGAGCCGGCCCAACAAGCGAATGTCGTGGACCAGGGGTTGCTCCTTGTCGAGTTCGGGGCTGGTGGGTCGCTTGGGCTTGGGCATGGCGGACATGAGCAAGGCTGAGTCTCGTGAAAGTGTAACTTGGTTACAAAAACGCGTACTAAATTTAGAAACCAGATTTCCAATCCACCTTGATCGTCATAATGACCCCATGAATCCGTCAGGTACCCCATCGTCCCCCGCATCCACCCAACCCGGCTCGGTCGTCATCGCCACCCGCGAAAGCCGGCTGGCCCTTTGGCAGGCTGAGCATGTCAAGGCAGTGCTGGAGCAGCGTTTTTCGTTGCAGGTCTCACTGTTGGGCATGACCACCCAGGGCGACCAGATCCTGGACCGCGCGCTCAGCAAGGTGGGCGGCAAGGGCTTGTTCGTCAAGGAGTTGGAGACGGCCCTGCAGGAGCACAGGGCCGACCTGGCCGTGCACTCGCTCAAGGACGTGCCTATGGAACTGCCCGAGGGCTTCACCTTGGCCGCCGTGATGGAGCGTGAGGATCCGCGGGACGCCTTCGTCAGCCCCCGTTATGAGAACTTGGACGCGCTGCCGCAAGGCGCCTGCGTGGGCACCTCCAGTCTGCGTCGTGTGGTGATGTTGCGGGCCTTGCGGCCGGACCTGCGGATCGAGCCCCTGCGCGGGAACCTCGACACGCGTCTGCGCAAACTTGACGAGGGGCAGTACGACGCCATCGTTTTGGCGGCGGCCGGGCTCAAGCGCTTGGGTCTGGCGCACCGCATCCGCGCCGTTTTCGACACGCACCAGATGCTGCCGGCCGCAGGGCAGGGTGCCCTGGGCATCGAGATCAGGTCCAACGACGCCGCTCTGGCCTCCACACTGGGGCAGTTGATCGACCGCCCCACTTGGCTCGCGGTTCATGCCGAACGTGCGGTCTCCCGAGCGCTGGGCGGCAGTTGCAGCATGCCGCTGGCGGCCCATGGCCGCTGGGTGGGTTCTGAATTGGCGCTCAGCGCCGCGCTCGGGCATCCCGGTCAAGCGGACGCTCCTCTGCTGCGGGTTGAGCTTCAGCAGGCCATCGCCGACGAGGCTGCAGCCGAAGCGCTTGGTCGCCAAGCCGCGCAGGCACTCATGGACCAAGGTGGGCAGGCGTATCTGGCCTGATAAGCCCAGTACGCGAGACGATGCTGCTGGTCACCCGCCCACGCGAACAGGCGCTTGAGTGGGTGTCGCAGTTGCGCTCTCGCGGCGTGTTGGCCGCGGCCTTGCCCTTGCTGGGCATCCATCCTGCCCTGGACACGACTGCCGTGCAGCAGGCGCGCCAAGCGCTCGCAACGCATGCATTCCGGGCGGCCATGTTCGTCAGCCCCAATGCGGTGGACGCGTTCTTCGCCGGCTCGGGCATCGACGCCGCCTTCGCCTGGCCCCCCAACACCCTGGCGGCAGCACCCGGGCCCGGCACCGCCGCTGCCTTGCAAGCCCAAGGCGTGCCCCCGCATCTGATCGTGCAGCCGCCCAGCACCGCAGAGCAGTTCGACTCCGAATCCCTGTGGCCTGAATTGGCTCGTCACCCCTGGCAGAACGCCGACGTGCTGGTGGTGCGCGGAGAAGGCGGGCGAGAGTGGTTGATCCAGCGTTGGCAGGAAGCCGGCGCCGCCGTGCAGGCCGTGGCCGCGTATCGGCGTGGCGCCCCACAGCCGTCGACTGAAGAGCGGACGCTGCTGCGTGAAGCGCTCGAATGCCCCCGTCACCACACGTGGCTGATCTCCAGCAGCGAAGCCTTGGACCACTTGCAGCCCTTGGCTGAAGCACTCTCGCCGCACACGCATTTCGCACATTGGGCCCAGCAGTCTCCCATGCTCGCCACGCATTCCCGAATCCTCCAGCGGGCCCATGCCCTGGGCTTCGCACTGGCGCAAGCCTGCAGGCCCGACATCAACGCGGTGGTCGACTCATACAATCGGCTGCACCGTGACACCTGAAGTTCCTCCAACGTCCACACCACCCGCGCCCACTGCCGCTGCCCCCACTCCCTGGGTGTGGGTCATCGGCGCCGTGTTGGGCTTGGCGGCCATCACGGCCCTGGGTCTGGCCTGGACATCCCAGCAGCGCGTGAAGCTGCTCGAACAGCAATTGGTGGCGCGGCAGCAGCAGTCCCAAAGCGAGTCAGGCGAGGCCTTGGTGTTGGCCAGGCAGTCGCAAGACACCGCCCGTGAGTCGGCCGCGCGCATGGCCCTGCTTGAGGCCCGTCTGGCGGAAGCCACGGTGCAGCGCACCCAGCTCGACGAACTGATCCAGTCACTCAGCCGCTCGCGTGACGAGAACCTGCTGGCCGACATCGAATCGGCCTTGAGGATGGCCCAGCAGCAGGCCGCATTGACCGGCTCGCTCGAACCACTCCTGGCCACGCTGCGCCAGGCTGATGAACGGTTGGCCCGCCACAACCAGCCGCGTCTGGAGCGCGTGCGCCGTGCTGTTCTGCGGGACCTCGAACGCGTGCGCGGCGTGTCCCAGGTCGACGTGGCCACCTTGGTCATCCGCTTGGACGAAGTGGTCCGTCAGGTCGACGACCTGCCGTTGGTGGCGGTCGCCAAATCGTTGAGTCCTTCGGCCCAGCCGGCCGCGCGGGAAGGCATGCCCAGCGCAGCGGAGTCCAGCATCACACCACCCTCGGCCGCTAGCTCTGCGGCCACCAGCGCCTTGCCCGCCAACTCCGGTGCCGCTGATTGGTCCGGTTCTCTGAGCCGCGCCGCCCGCTGGTTGACCCAGGGGCTTGATGTCGTGTGGGGCGAAGTTCGTTCCCTCGTGCGCATCACCCGCATCGAGAACCCCGAATCCGCCCTGGCCGCCCCCGAGCAGCAGTTCTTCCTGCGGGAGAACCTCAAGCTGCGTGTGCTCAATGCCCGGTTGGCCCTGCTGTCGCGTCAGTTCGACGTGGCGCAGTCCGACCTTCGTGACGCGCAACGCACGCTCGAGCGCCACTTCGACCCCTCATCGCGGCGCGTGATCGGCGTGGTCGATCTCATGCGCCAGGTGAGCCAGCTTTCGCGACAGGTCAGCCTGCCGCGGCCTGATGAAACGCTGGCCGCACTGGCCGCGGTCAACACGCTGCGCTGAGGGCTCTGGCCGGTGAAGCTCGTCGTCTGGCTGGTCCTGCTCTTCGTCGTGGCCGTGGTGGCGGCCATGACGCTGGGTGCCAACGATGGCTTGGCGTCCTTCTACTGGCGCGGCTGGCGGCTCGACCTATCCCTGAATTTCTTCATCCTCAGCCTGTTGGCCGCCTTCGTGGCTCTGGCCGGCAGCGTGCGCTTTGCGAGGTGGTTGGTCGGGTTGCCGCAACGGGCTCGCGCCTGGCGAACCGAGCGCCGTGAGCAGGCCCTTCAGGCGGCGCAGCGACAGGCACTGCTGGAGACCTTTGCCGCGCGTTACTCCCGCGCGGTGAAGGCCGCGCAGCGCGCGCAGGAGCTTGCGCGTGACCTGCCCAACCGTGCCGGCCATGCCGAAACACAGGCCATCAACCATCTGCTGGCGGCCATGGCCCAGCACCGGCTGCAGGACCGCGCTGGGCGTGATCAGGAGGCTGCCAAGGCGCAAGCCTGCCTGGACTCCGCAGTCGTCAGCCGCGACAGCGCCAACGCCCGTGCCCGCGCGCCCTCCGCCGCCGAAGGCTTGAATCTTCTTCGGGCCGAATGGGCGCTGGATGACCACGACGCTGAGGCGGCGCTCGACATCCTGGGCCAACTGCCGCCGGGCGCTTCGCGTCGCATTCAGGCACAGCGCCTGCGCCTGCAGGCACACCAACTCGCTCAACAGCCTACCGAGGCGCTCAAGTCGGTGCGTCTGCTGGCCAAGCATCAGGCCTTCAAGCCTGAAGCGGCCCGCAGTCTTATCCGCACCCTGGCCATGGACGTGCTGGACACCGCACGAGATGCCGAGGGACTTCAACGCCTTTGGCTGGAATTGGAACGCGAAGACCGTCAGGACGTTCGCGTGCTGGCCCATGCGGTGGAACGGGCGGTGAAGCTCGACGCCGCACCCTGGGCGCGGCGGGTGTTGCGCCTGGCCTGGGATGCTGCTTCAGCCTTGGAGCAGGAGCAGCGTCACTCCCTAGCGTTGGCGCTGTGGCGCGCGGTCAAGGGCATCGAGGCAGATTGGCTGGGCCCGGTGGAGGCACTGGCGTCCTCACACCCCCGTGAACCCATGCCGACGGCTGTAGCCGCAGCGGTATACGCCGAGCGCCAGCTCTGGGGCAAGGCCCAGCCTCTGCTCGACCAAACCGTGCGCAGTGCTGCGCCTCTGGAGGTCCGCCGTGACGCATGGCGCCGCTTGGCTGAGCTGGCCCTGCAGAAGGGTGATGAGGAGACGGCCAACGCCTGTT
The DNA here is from genome assembly GCA_027487995.1 of Rubrivivax sp. Classification (GTDB taxonomy): domain Bacteria; phylum Pseudomonadota; class Gammaproteobacteria; order Burkholderiales; family Burkholderiaceae_C; genus RFTU01. Next base: position 23,235 of record JAIYCN010000340.1, read on the forward strand.
TCCGGCAAGCGGCGGAATTGGTCTGAAAGCCGTGTTACACTAGCAGGCTCAGCGGCTGTAGCTCAGTTGGATAGAGTACTTGGCTACGAACCAAGGGGTCGTGGGTTCGAATCCTGCCAGCCGCGCCAGTAAAAACAAGGGGTTGCATGTTCAAGCATGCAGCCCCTTGTCCTTTTTGGCGCGGTTCTCAGTCCGCAGCGGGCAGGCTCCGCGCCAAGCGCGCAAATTTCCGCCGCTCTGCAGCCACGAAGTCCCTGTAGTCACTTGGGCTGGCGCTGCTGACCAGCGGCACGTCAGCCTGCGCCGCCATCGTCTGCACGGCTGATTGGCCCAAAGCTGACAGCACCGCTGCGTGCAGCCGTCGTGCCGTTGCGGGGCTCAGCCCCTTGGGCGCTGAAATCCCCGACCAGCCCTCGATCACGGCGTCTGTCGTGCCCAGTGTCTGCGCCAGCGTGGGAGTCCCCGGCAACGCCGCGCTAGGCCGCGCGGCCGACAATGCCAGGGCCCGCAACTTGCCCTGGCGGATCAGCGGAATGGCGGTTGATTGCACGGGGCAGGCAAAGGCCAGTTCTCCCCGTTCCAGCGCCGGGAACAGGTCGACCGAGCCGCGGTAGGGCACATGCAAAGCCGCCGTGCCGCTGCTTCCCAAAAGGGCCAACCCCACGAAATGGGCCAGCGACCCCACACCACCCGACCCATAGTTCAGTGCATTGGGGCTGCGTCGCATGGCCGCCAGCAACTGTTCCAGGGTCTGGTACGGGCTGGCCGCTCCAACCGTCACCACGCCATAGCCGCTGCCCGTCAGGGACAGGTGGTCGAAATCCTGTACCGGGTCCAATCGACTCTGCGTGCTGAGTACGGACTGGATCACCATGTTCACGGAACTGGCCAACAGCGTGCTTCCGTCCGGCGCGGCCCGCGCCACCGACTCGGCGCCAATCAGCCCGGCGGCCCCTGGCCGGTTCACCACCACAACTGACTGACCCAGCGCCTGCTCCAGGTGCTGGGCCAATTTCCGCGTGAGCAACTCGGGTCCACCCCCCGCAGGAAATGGAATCACCAGCGTGATCGTGCCTTCGCCCCTCGCACGGCCAGGCCACCCAAGGCCCGCCCCCAAGACGCTTGCGCATCCCCAGTTGATCAATTGGCGTCTGACAGCACCCATCGGGGTATGCTAGCCCTATCTACCGAAAACGATCAATGAACTTCGGAGCCCCCATCTCATGACGGGTCAAGCCAATGATCCCCTTCGGCTCCCTCCCTTGTCAGGAATGAGTTCGCTGGGCCATGCCCCGGAGTCACCTCAAGGCAGCGCCGACAACCCAGCCCAACGACTTCAGTGGATCGAACAGGCGCTGACCTATGCCCGCGAGGTGGTGTGGGAATACGACGTCCGCACTCAGCAACTCGATTACTGCCGCTATGTCGACAGGCTGCACGGCACAGCCCAAAAAGGGCTGCCTTCCACCTACGAGGCTCTCGTGGAGTCCATCCACCCCGAAGACCGCCCCGCAGCACGGCAAGCCATGGAGGATTTCCTCACGAAGCCCCTCGAGGAGTTCTACGTCGAATACCGGCTGTTGCGCGACGACGGGCAATGGGTCTGGAGCCGCAGCCGCGGCCGGGCAGCGGAGCGCGACGAACAGGGCCGCCCCTTGCGCATCCTGGGCACGGCCGTGGGCATTACCTACCTCAAGGAACTGCAGGCCTCTCTGCAGGAGTCCGAGCGTCGCCTGAAGGCCTCGGAAAGTCAGTTGCGCGAGCGCGAGCGGGAATTGCGCGCTGCCCTGGCCGCAGCCGAAGAGTCGGTGCGCAGCCGCACGCAGTTTCTGGCCACGATGTCGCACGAGATCCGCACGCCGCTCAACAGCATCATCGGCGCCAGCCGGCTGGCCTTGCTGGAGAGTGATCCGACCCACGTGAACGAGCATCTGCAGTTGGTCAACGCGGCCTCGGCGCACCTCATGGAGTTGGTCAACAACGTGCTGGACCATTCACGCCTGCAGGCCGGTGCGGTTGAACTGGACCCGCGCCCCACCGCTCTGCGCCATCTGCTGCAGGACCTGACCCGCCAATTCAACCAGACCGCTGAAGCTCGCGGTCTGGAACTGCGCCTGCGGCTTGACCCTGCATTGCCTGCCGCCGTCAAGGCCGATGGCCTTCGGCTCACGCAGGTCATCACCAACCTCATGGCCAACGCCTTGCGGTTCACCCATGTCGGCGGCGTGGAGTTGCGCGCCGAGTCGCTTGGGCAGCACGGCGAACTGCAGCGCATTCGCCTCAGCGTCTCCGACACCGGCATCGGCATGACCACCGATCAGGCGCAGCGCCTCTTCCATGCCTACGCGCAGGCCGACTCGTCGATTGCGCGCCGCTATGGCGGCACCGGTCTGGGCCTGGCCATCAGCCATCGACTGGTTCAGATGATGGGCAGTGAACTCACGGTGCAGAGCCAGTTGGGCGTGGGTTCGGTCTTCGGTTTCGAATTGCTGCTGCCGCCTGCTGAATTGCCGCTGGCCTCCATGGGCGTCGAGGACGCAGAGCGGCGGATGCAGGACCGTGCAGTTCAGGCACAGGACCGCTGGATGCAGGCGGCCCAAAGCCTGCGTGGGCGTCTCATCCTGGTGGTGGACGACAACCCCATGAATCTCACCGTGGTGCGTCGTTTCCTGGAACGTGCCGGCGTGCGCGTCATCACGTCGAACTCGCCGGTCCGGGCCATGGCCCTGTTGGCCGACGCGGCAGCCGATCAGTTACCCGACGCCGTGCTGATGGACCTGTACTTGCCCGAGATGAGCGGCGCAGATGCCACGCGTCTGATCCGTCAGCACATGGGGCTGGTCGACTTGCCGGTCGTGGCGGTATCGGCCAGTGTCACGCCCGAAGAGCAGCAAGCCTGCACCGATTCCGGCATGAATGACTTCGTCTCCAAGCCGATCGACCCCGAGCGGCTGCTGCTCGCGCTGCGGCGCTTGATACTGGGCGGCGACCATTCGTAACCTGGTGCGGCCCAACGGGCCACTACACACCAAGCCGCGTCACTGGTCCACCGACACCGTCAGGCCCAGGGTACGCGGTGGTCCATAGAGGCCCTTGACGACACCCGTGAAGCTGCGGTCCTGTGAAACCAGATACGCTGTGTTGCGCAGGTTCTCACCCCACAGGGTCACCGTCCAGCCCGCGGCACGCCCGGCACCCCCTAAGGAAAACCGAGCGCCGGTGGTCGCATAGGGCGCAATGGCGTTGCGGCTGCGGTTGTCGGCGTTGCTGAACTGGGCCGACACACGGCTGTGGATCACGGACGCTTGAAGCGGTAATCCCGCCCAGTCGCTGCGCGCCTCCAAGGCCGCGCTCACCTTCTGGTCCGGTGCATAAGGCAGATGGTTGCCGTTGTAGTTCACGCCCAAACCACCGCCATTGAGGAACTCATCGAACCGCGCCCGCCCGCGATGCAGGCCGGCCACCAAGGTGAACACGCCGCCCAGTTGCGCCCTCGCATCCATCTCCAAGCCGCGCAGGCTCACGCGCCCTGCATTCGTGATGGCAATCGACGTGGCGCCCGTGGGCAGGGCCACGAACTGCTGCACCTGGTAGTTGCGGCCGTCGGCGTCATAAACGGCAGCGTTCACGCGAAGGGCGCCGTCCCACCATCGTGACTTCACGCCCACTTCGTGCGCGGTCACCTGTTCGCTGTCGAACCGCAGTTGGCGTGCGGGGTCTGTGAGCACGGCGGTGATGCCGTCCAAGTTGTAGCCACCACTCTTGAAGGCCGTGGACCGCGTGGCGTAAGCCATCGTCTGCGGCCCAATCCGCGCGGTCAGGCCCACCCGCGGGGACACATCACGTTCGCGAAGTTCGGCAGTGAAGGGCGCCAGCGGAAACAGGCCCAACGCCGACAGCACCGGGTCCGCCTCATGCCGAAATGCCACGGACTTGCGCTCCTCCGTCAGCCGCACGCCGGCCAGCACGCCCCACACCGGGTTCAGGGCCCATTCAGCATGTCCGAAGGCGGCTGATGAGCGAAGCCGAAGCGTGCCGTCACCCAGGGTGCGCCGATTGGCCAACCGCGCCTGCGCCGGGCTGCCCGGAGCCGGATAGTCGGCACCCGTCACGCTGGAGAAACGCTCGGCGTTGCGCTGGTCCATCAGGTGTGCGCCCACCACCATCTGGCGGCCGGCGCCCCAGGATTTCGTCACGCGCGCCTCTTGGGTGAATTGCCAGAGGTCCGACACCGCATAGTCCGTTTCAATCAGTTCCAGGGGCGTCCAATCCCCTTCCGCATCGTCATAGCGCGACCGATGCCGCTGCACGGCCGTGATGGAGGTCAGCATCCAAGCCGAGCGCAGCGGCGCCTGCACGGTCAGTGCGGCGCCGTTGCGTGTGATGCGCTCGGTCGACCGCGTGTCCACCGCTGTGCTCCACGGGCCGGGTGCCAAGTTGAAGGGGCGGGTGCCCACCTCAAGCGCCTCGCCGTTGTAGCGCTGGCCCACATGGCCGTAGGACTCCACGCTCCATTCCACCCGCAGCCCGTGAGGCCCCTTCCACTGCAGCTGCCCGCGTGCGGCCTGCGTTCTTTGCTGTGTGGGCCGGTTGCCGTCGCGGAACAGGTTGCGCACATAGCCACCGTCCTGGCTGTCCGACACCATCAGGGCTGCGCTCAGTCCTTGACCACCGCTGCGGACCGCCGGCGCGTCAGCGCCGGAAACACCCGATGCACCCGGCGCCCCGCTCTCCAGTGGTCCCCCCAGCCAGGCCCAGGCGCGTCGGCGGCCGAACTCCCCACCTTCCATGGCCGCGCTGAATTCAAAGCGGTCTGCAGGCTTGCGCGTGGTCAGCATCACCGCACCGGCCACCGTGTTGCGGCCCAGCAGCGTGCCTTGCGGTCCTCTCAACACTTCAACCTGTTCAATGCCCGCCAGCGATTGGCTGAGCGCAGGCTGACGACCCGCATACACGCCGTCCACATAGACCGCCACGCTGCCATCAAAGCCCTGGTTGCGCGCAAAGTCGTTGATGCCCCGGATGCCCAAGCGTGCCGCGCCCACCCGGGCCAGCCCACCACCGGTGACGCTGGCCGAAAGTGCGCTCAGGTCAAACAGGTCGCGCAGTCCCGCACGCTCCAGGTCGCGCGCCCGCTGAACTTCCATGGAAAGCGCCACCTCCTGTTCGTCCTGCAGCACCTTTTGCGCTTGCACCATCACCACCGGCAATCCCGCTGTCTGGGCGTGGCACGTCACCACCGCCAGCATCAGGCTCGCCGCGCCCAGGCGCACCGATTTCGAGTCACAGCTTGAATGCGTCATCGCCTGTCCGCCAAAAAGTTGATCAGTTCCTGATTGCGCGGCAGCCGCCAGCGCTCGGGCGGCCCCACCGCCTGGATGTAGTTGCCAAACCGCGTGATCGGCGTCCACGCCGGCAGCACACGCTCCAGGCGCCCATCCACCAGGGCATCTGCACACAGGTAGTCCGGCAGCAGCGCCACCCCCAGCCCCTGCAGGCAGGCCTCCAGCACTGCCTCGGGGTTGTCCACGTGGTAGCGGCTGTGCACGCGCACCCGCTGTCGCTCCTGTCCGTTGTCCAGCACCCACCAGTCGTCCGCCGGTTCGCGCCAATAGAACACGCAGGACCGGTCGGCCAAATCACCCGGCACGCTCACCGCCGCCTCGGCCGCCAACCACGCGGGAGAGGCCGCCAACAACCAACCCACCTGCGCCACGGACCGCACCGTCAGCTCCGGTGCTATCGGGGCCGCACTCCAGCGCAGGGCCATGTCCAGGCGTTCAAACGCGACATCCATCAGGCGGTCGGCCAACACCAGCTCCACTTCAACGCCAGGGTGCAGCCGCAGGAACTCGGGAAGGCGGCGGCTGAGCACCCGCTGTCCCCAGGACACCGGTGCCGTCAATCGAATGCGGCCGCTCAGGTCCGACCGCAGGGCCCGCAGCCGTTCTTCGCCTGCGGCCATTTCACCCAGGGCGCGCCGCGCGTGTTCCAGGTAGGTTTCACCGGCTGGGGTCAGCGCCACCCGCCGCGTGCTGCGGCTGAACAGGGTGGTGCCCACCATTTCCTCCAGCTGCGCCACCCGCTTGCTGACCACGCTCTTGCCCACGCCCAGGTCCTGCGCGCTGCGGCTCACGCTCAAGGTGTCGGCCACCTTCACGAATGCCCAGAGCATGTCGGTGCTGATCACGATTGTTTCCGAATTGCGTACAAACCGTTCGCATTGAACGGGATATGCAGCCGATCGTCAATCCCGCAGACTCCCCAAGGTGGGCACTTCAGACCCGCATCACACAACACGAGCAGGAGACATCATGAAGATTTACGCCGATCCCATCACCGTGAACTGCCGCAAGGTGCTGGCTGGCCTGCAGCTGATGGGCGCGCCCTACGAGCTGGCGCACGTGGACTATTTCAAGGCCGAACAGAAGAGCGAGGCCTACACCGCCCTCAACCCCAACCAGTCCATTCCGGCCATGGTCGACGGTGACCTCGTGCTCTGGGAATCCAACGCCATCCTGCAGTACGCGGCCGACAAGATCGGCAACGACGCGGTCTACCCCAAGGACCTCAAGGTGCGCGCCGACGTCAACCGTTGGTTGCTGTGGGAAGCGGCTGCCTGGTTCCCCAGCTGCTACGTGTTCCTGGTGGAGAACTGCGTCAAGCCGCTGCTTGGCGGCGCGGCTGACCCGGCCATCCTGGACGCACAGGCCCCGAACTTCCACAAGCTGGCCGGCATCCTGGACGCCCGCCTGAAGAACAACCGGTGGGTGGCCGGCACCGCTGGCCCCACCATTGCCGACATCTCGCTGGCCTCGCCCATGCACCTGCATGGCTGGCAGAAGCTGCCCCTGGGCGACCATCCCAATCTGCGCCGCTGGCTGTTCGACGACGTCGAGAAGCTGCCGGCCTGGGCCAACACCTGGGTGGGCGAGGGCTTCACCACCAAGAAGGCGTGATCTGCCGATGAACGCTCCCACCTCTGTTCGCGCCACCATGAACTACTCGGTGGACAACGGCATCCCGCCGGACTACTACTTCTATGAACCCGATCCTTCGCTGAAGCTCAACCCGCCGGGCACCGACGTGAAGGAGGTGGAGATCCACAATGGTTGGCCGGAGGTCGAACGGCTGTCTTTGGACCGCGAGGGCTTCGAGCTGCGGGAGTTCGGGGCCAAGTTCGACCAGTTCGACGACGAGGAGTCGATCAGGACGGTGTTCCATCCGCAGGTGGTCGACTTCGTGAAGCGCCACACCGGTGCCAAGGAAGTCGTGGTGTTCGACCACACCATCCGCAAGCGCATGGCGTCCGACCTGAAGGTGCAGACGGAGGTGCACCGGCCGGCCGTGATGCTGGTGCACAGCGACTACACCGTCATCAGCGGTCCTCAGCGTGTGCGCGACATCATGAAGCAGAAGGCCGAGCCCCTGCTTCAACAGCGGGTGGCCTTCTTCAACGTGTGGAAGCCGCTGTACCGCCGCGTGGAGGAACTGCCCCTGGCCATGATCGACGCCCAAAGCCACGATCCGGCCGACCTCCTGCGCATGGATTTGAAGTACCGCGAGCGCACCGGTGAGATCTACGTGATGCGTCACAACCCGGCCCATCGCTGGTTGTACTTTCCTCACATGGAGGCCCACCAGGCGCTGCTGCTCAAGACCTACGACTCCAGCACGGATGGACGCTGCCGCTTCATGGGGCATTCGGCATTCGAAGATCCGACCACCCCGGCCGGCGCCCCCAAGCGCGAGAGCATCGAGGTGCGCACGATGGCCTTTTTCTGAGTGATCAGAAATCGGTCAAGTTTTTCACGGCAACATTCAACAGAGCTTGTTACCCCCTGACCAGGGGGGTCAACACCCCGGCCTTCAAGGGGACACTTGCGGCTGATCGGTCCTGTTCGGATCACACAGAAGTCAGTCTCGATGAACAAGCTCTCCCTCACCGACAAGCGCAACCGCAGCACCACCGAAACCCAGACCGACAAGGTCGCGATGACGCGCCCTGGGGTGCTGATGCTGGAGGCCAGTCGCGCCGACATTACCGGCATCGAACGTGAGGGCAACCGCATCGTCGTGCGCTATCGCGACGGTCGCCGCCTGGTGGTCGAAGACTTCTTCCGGGCCGACAGCAGCGGCCTCATCGGTGACGTTGTTCTTCGTGAACCGGATGGTTCGCTCTATTGGTGGAGCAACCCGCTGCAGGACTGGGGCATGGCGCGCCTGGAGCCCCTGGCCTCCATTGACCCCTTGTTGTTGACCGAGCCGGCCAATGCCGGCATGGTGGTCGCCGCTTTCGCCCCCGGTGGTGGTCTGCTGGGTGTGCTGGCTGGTGCGGGTCTCATCGGCGCGGCTGCCGCTGCCGGTGGTGGCAGTGGCGGCGGATCCAACTCGGGGGGAACACTGCCCCCTGCCGGCGGCGGCACCACCGTTCCGGCGGGCGGCACGCCGGTGGTTGTCAATGTACCGGCGGCCAACGACGGGCTGTCACTTACGGAAGTCAACAGTGGCGTGGTCGTCAACATCACTCTGCCCAGCGCTGCCGTGGCGGGCGACCGCATCACCGTCACGGTCGATGGACGCTCGGGTACCGTCACTACCCTCTCCGCGGCTGACATCACGGCTGGCCGTATTGCCGTCATCTTGCCCAGCAGCAGCCTAATGCCTGCGGGCGAAGGTACTGCTGTGGTGTTGGTCACGGTGACGGACCCGGCAGGCGTGGCGCGCCCCGGCTCGCCCGGTTCGGTGGCCGTGTCGGTGGACGTGATGGCCCCCACACTGCTCAATGCCAATCCCAGCAGCTATGCCGACAACGTAGGGGCGGTCCAAAGCGCGGTTTCTCGCGAACCCATCACCGACGATGCCACGCCGGGTCTGAACATCGGCACCATTCCCGCCGGTACCACGCCGCTGCTCTACGCCAACGGCTTGCGCGTGGCCGCCACCTACAGCCCGAGCACCGGCACGCTCACGCCGAACTCGGCACTTCCCAATGGCACGCACGACCTCAGCTATTCGTTGTCTGACGCAGCGGGCAACGAGAGCCCCCGCAGCGGTGCCCTCCGACTGACGGTCTCGGCCGGCGCCGCATTGGGCATGTCCATCGCCGTGCCGGAGAACAACGGCGGCGGCATCTCCACGACCGAGGCAGCCGACGGTGTGGTGGTGGTGGTGACCCTGCCCAACACCTTGTCCGACGCGCAGCGCACTTCCTCGTCCTCCAACACCGGGCCTTCTTTGGTGGCGGCAGAGGCGGGGCGTTCTCAGGCACTCGCTGCACTCCCAGGCGACCGCGTCACGGTGAGGATCGATGACGGCCTTCCGGTCACCGTGGTCCTTACCGCGGCGGATGTGGCTGCCGGCCGCGTGAATGTGACATTGCCCCTGAGCGCCATCCAGGCAGCGGGGCAGGGCAGTGGCATCGTCAGCGCGGTGTACACCACCTCGGCCGGCGTGGTCTCGGAGCCGGTGACCACCGAAGTGTTCATCGACACCGACCCGCCGGTGCTGGGGGTGCCCACCCCCACCTCCTATGTCGACAACGTGGGGCCTGTGCAAGACCCGATGTCCACAGCGCCGGTCACCGACGACACGACGCCGGGTCTGAACATCGGAACCGTGCCGTCGGGCACCACGGCCATCTTGTACGTCAACGGTCTGGCCGTGGCGTCGGTGTATGACCCCGCCACCGGCAGCCTCACCCCGGTTTCTCCCTTGCCCAACGGACAAGTGCGCCTGACCTACAGCCTTCGGGATGACGTGGGCAATGAAAGCCCCATCAGCAACCCGCTGGTGCTCACCATCAGCACGGGCTCACCCTCGGGCATGTCCATCACGGTGCCCGAGAACGCCGACGGTGGCATCAACGCAGCCGAAGCCGCCGATGGCACGCCGGTGATCGTGTCGCTGCCGGTGGGCGCAGCGGCCGGTGAGCGAATTGAGGTGAGCATCAACGGTGGCACGGCGGTGAACGCCACGCTCAGCGCGGCGGATGTGGCCGCGGGCCGCATCACGGTGACGCTGCCCAACAGTGCTTTGGTGGCCGCAGGTCAGGGTGCGGGCACGGTGAGCGCGGTCTACACCACGGCTGCGGGCGTGACTTCAGCGCCGGCCACGGCCGATGTGCTCATCGACACCCTTGCACCCACGCTGACCAACGCCAACCCCAGCAGCTACAACGACAACGTGGGGCCGGTGCAAAACCCGATGTCCACCGCGCCGGTCACGGATGACACGACGCCGGGCCTGAATATCGGCTCGATTCCTGAGGATGTTGTTGCCATCCTGCTGATCAACGGCACGCCCGTGCCATCGGAATTCGTGAACGGCGTGCTCACGCCGCTGAGCCCGCTGCCCAACGGCCCGGCAGACCTGGCCTATCGCTTGCGGGATACCGCGGGCAACGAAAGCCCCATCAGCGCACCGCTGCGCCTGACCATCAGCACCAACGTGCCGGTGGGCATGTCCATCACCGTCCCTGAAAACGCTGACGGCGGCATCAACGCAGCCGAAGCCGCCGATGGCACGCCGGTGATCGTGTCGCTGCCTGTGGGCGCAGCGGCCGGTGAGCGCATTGCGGTGAGCATCAACGGTGGCACGGCGGTGAACGCCACGCTCAGCGCGGCGGATGTGGCCGCGGGCCGCATCACGGTGACG
>JAIYCN010000149.1 GCA_027487995.1 Rubrivivax sp.
GCGCGACCCATCGTCCGCCCTTGGCCCTGCCCTGGGTTCCAGCGGGCTGCCGACCACCGTGGTATTCAACGCCCAGGGCCAGCGCGTCAAGGCCCATGTGGGGGTGCTCAGTGACGCCGCCTTGAGCGTCATGTTGCGCAGCGTGCAGGCGCCGAAACCCTAAGGTCGCTCGGGGTGATGGGGCGACGCGGGCGTGGCGCACTAAACTTCTGCGCATGAACACATCCCGTCCGCTCCGCTCGTTCAGAGCGTTCCGCCCTCTCCAATTGGTCGCGGTGGCTTCCACCGTGATGGCTACGCTCGTGCTCTCCACAACAGCGCATGCCCAGGTGACCGTGGCAGACCCCTGGGTCCGGGCCACGGTGCCCCAGCAAAGGGCCACGGGCATGTTCGCGCAGGTCACTTCTGCCCAGGGCGGCAAGTTGGTGGCGGCGTCCTCGTCGGTGGCCGACGTGGTGGAAATCCACGAGATGGCGATGGACAACAACGTGATGCGGATGCGTCAGGTCGCGGGTTTGGATCTGCCCGCGGGCAAGGCCGTCGAGCTCAAGCCAGGCGGTTATCACGTGATGCTCATGGGCCTGAAGCAGCAGGTCAAGGAAGGCGAGACCGTACCCGTCGTGCTGGTCTTCGAGGGCAAGGACGGCAAGCGAGAGAACGTCGAGGTGAAGGCGTCGGTTCGGGCCCTGGCGGCGCAAGGTGGCCATCAGGGTGGTCAACAGGGCGGCGCCCACAAGCATTGATGTCCAAGGCTGCGTGTTGGCTGGTCGGCTTGGCGCTCGCCTGGCCCGTCGCCCACGCCACGCAGGGCCATCGTGCGCATGTGCACGGCGTGGCCCGCATGACGCTTTCCTTGGACGGCGCGCAGTTGCAGGCCGACCTGGAACTGCCCCTGGACACGTTGGTGGGTTTCGAGCGCGCGCCAAGATCACCGGCGGAACGTGAAGCCGCGGCTGCAGCCCTGGGGCGCTTGCGCGAAGCCGCGAACATCCTGCGCGTCACCCCCGACAAGAGTTGCCAAGTCGCCGAGGTCCAGGTGCAGGCGCCCGTGTTGGAGGGTCAAGCGGCCCCACGCGACGGCCACGGCGACGCCCTTCTCAGCCTTCGCTACACCTGCAGTGAAACCGCAGCGCCCCAACGTGTGGAGGTGCTGTTGTTCCAGTCCTTCAAACGCATCGAGCGCGTGGATGTCCAGATGGTCTTGCCGCAGGGGCAGGGCAAGGCGGTGTTGCGCCGGTCAGCACCCACCGTGAACCTCCAGCCGTCTCGTTGAGGGCGGTGCGCGCAGCAACCGCCCCCAAGGCTGCTCACGCGGATTTCACTTGAACCCCACCCGGTCCAGCATCTGCTGCACCTTCACCTGGTTCATGCCCACCACGCTGGTGGGAATCACCTCAGCCTTGAAAGTGTCTCCCCCCATGGCCTTGAGTGCCGGGTTGTCGAACTTCAAGCCCTTGACCACCGGCCACTCGTTGTTGCCGTTGGCGAAGTACTGTTGCGCCTCTGGGCTGGCCAGGTACTCCAGGAACTTCACGGCTGCAGCGGTGTTCTTGGCGTGACGCGCAACGGCCCCGCCGGCGATGTTCACGTGGGTGCCCCAGCTGGATTGGTTGGGGAACATCACGCCCACCTTCTCCATCAACGCCTTGTCTTCCGGCTTGTTGGACCGCATCATGCGGGCAAGATAGTAGGTGTTGGTGATGGCCACACCGCACTCGCCAGAGGCCACTGCCTTCACTTGGTCCGTGTCGCCGCCCTTGGGTGTGCGGGCCATGTTGTTCACCATGCCCTTGAGCCACGCTTCGGTCTTCTCCGGGCCGATGTGTTCCACCATCGATCCGAACAGGCTCAGGTTGTAGGGGTGCGAGCCCGACCGCGTGCACAGGCGGCCCTTGTTTTTCGGGTCGGCCAGTTCCTCATAGGTGTCCACGTCTTCGGGCTTCACCTTGGCCTTGTCGTACACCACCACCCGCGCGCGTGTGGAAAAGCCGAACCAGGCGGTGCGGCCATCGGTCTCGGCCTTGGCGCGCAGATGGGTGGGAATGGCCGCATCCAGCGCGGCGGACTTCACCGGCAGGAACAGGCCGTCGATCTGCGCGCGCCACAAGCGGGCCGCGTCGACCAACAGCACCACGTCGGCCGGTGAAGAGGCACCCTCGGTTTGCAGGCGCGCCAGGATGCCCGCATCGTCCGCATCAACCCGCTGAATGCGGATGCCCGTGGCCTTCGTGAAGTTGGCATACAGCGCTTCGTCCGTGCTGTAGTGGCGGGCCGAATAGAGGTTGAGCACTGGCTGTTGCGCCTGGGCGGTCAGCGGTGCGCCGAGGTTGGCAAGCAGCAGCGTGGAGGCGATGAGGGCGGGAAGGGGAACGGGCATGTCGAGGGTGGAGGAGGTTCGTTGGGGTGAGCATATCGCAAATGCGAATGATTCGCAATAACTACAAAATCCCCAAGGCAGCCATCGAAGGCCCCGCCGCGCCCCCATCGGATGGCCGCGGCTACTGCGGCGTCAATGCCTGAACCGCCTGGTAATGCGTCAGGAACACCTGCCCGCTCAGGTTGGTCACGAAATCCGAGCGCTGCAAGCGGTCCATCACCGGGCCCTTCACTTCAGACAAGTGCAGCCGGATGCCCGCCTCCTGCAGGCGGTGCGCAATCGACTCCAGGCTCTCCAACGCACTGGCGTCCACATCGTTGATGGCCGAGCACTGCAGCACCACATGTTGCAGGGCCGGCCGCTGTGCCACCGCTTCATTGATTCGGTCTTCCAGGGCCCTTGCATTGGCAAAGTACAGGCTCTCATCCACCCGCAGCGACAGCAGCGCGGGATGCGTGAGCACCTGGTGGCGCAGCACATTGCGGAAATGCTCGGTGCCGGGCACCTGGCCCACTTCCGCAATGTGCGGCTGGCTGGTGCGCGCCAGGTACATCAGCAGCGACACCACCACGCCCATCACCAGCCCAATCTCCACGCCCACCAGCAGGGTGGCCAGCAGCGTCACCATCAGGGCTGCGAAATCGGCACGCGAATACCGCCACGTTCTCACCATGGTGCCCACATCCACCAAGGCCAACACCGCCACCACGATCGTGGCCGCCAGTGTGGCCAGCGGCAAGGCCACCAGCCAGGGCGTCAGCAGCAACGCGGCCAGCAGCAGCCCCACGCCGGTCATCAGGCCCGCACCCGGCGTGCGTGCCCCCGCATCAAAGTTCACCACTGAACGCGAGAAGCCACCCGAGACGGGATAGCCCCCGGTGAAGGCTGCCCCCACGTTGGCCGCGCCCAGGGCCACCAGTTCCTGGTTGGGCTCGATGCGTTGACGGCGCCGCGCGGCCAGCGTTTGTCCCACGGACACCGACTCCACAAAGCCCACGATGCTGATCAGCAAGGCAGGCAACAGCAGTTGTTGCCACAAGGCGGGGTTCCACGAGGGCATGGTCAGCGGCGGCAGGCCCTGAGGGATGGAGCCCACCACCTTAACGCCCTGTGCCGACCAATCCAGCCATGCACTGGCCAGCGTGGTCACCACAATGGCCGCTACCGGCCCCATCTTGGCGCCCAGGTCCGCTGCACGTGCGCTGAAGCCCACTTGTTTGAGCAGGGGCTTAAGGCCCTGCCGAACCCAGAACAGAAAAGCCACGGTGACCACGCCGCTGCCCAGCGTGATGAGATTCGTTCCGGGCAATTCGCGCCACAGCGAGTGCAGCATCTCCGGCAGCGTATGCCCGCCACCGCCCACGCCCAGCAGCGTCTTGAGCTGGCTGGCTGCGATCAACAGCCCCGAGGCCGTGACGAACCCTGAAATGACGGGATGGCTGAGGAAGTTCGCCAGGAAACCCAAACGCAGGACGCCCATGAGCGCCAACATCAGCCCGCTGATCAGCGCCAGGGCCAATGCCACGTCCAGGTAGGCCGCGCTACCGGTCTGTGCAAACTCGCCCACCGTGGCTGCGGTCATCAGCGACACCACCGCCACCGGACCGACCGCCAGCGCACCCGAGGTGCCAAACATCGCATAGAGGATGGGCGGCACCATGCCGGCGTACAAGCCCACCTCCGGCGGAAGCCCGGCCAGCAGTGCATAGGCCAAGCTCTGCGGGATCACCATGATGGTGACGATGGCCGCGGCCACCGAGTCGTCCACCATTGAGGTGCGTCGATAGTCGCGCGCCCATTCGAAAACGGTCAGTCGGGGTAGGGCGGGTCTCCAACTCATGGCGCCATCACACCGCAGGCGCCACGGCCTTGGTCTTGCGGCCTTCCAGCCATTCAAAGGCCAGCATGCCCAGCACCATGGCGATCACGAACACCACGGCCTTGTCCTGCCCTGCTCCCAGGGATACCAAGGCAGGGCCCGGGCAGAAACCGGCCAAGCCCCAACCGGCGCCGAACAGCAAGCTGCCCACCACCAGGCGTTGGTCAATGTCCCTGGAGGTGGGCAAGCGCATGGCCCCACCTAGGAAGTTCTGCGTGCGCTGCCCCGCCACGCGGAAGGCAAAGAAGCCCACGGCAATGGCCCCGCCCATCACGAAGGCGAGCGATGGGTCCCAGGTGCCGAAGAGGTCCAGGAAGCCGATGACTTTGCCTGGGTCCGTCATGCCGGAAAGGATGAGGCCAAAGCCAAACAGCAGGCCGACGACGAATTCCGACAGGCCGTGCTCGAGGAAGTGCTTTTTCATGTTCAGGTTCCTTGCAGGAATGCAGCGCGCTCAGGCGCCCAGCAGGTGCTTCATCACGAACACGGTGCCAAAGCCCATGCCCATGAAGGCCAGCGTGGCCACCAGCGAACGCGGTGACAGGCGGGACAGGCCGCACACGCCGTGGCCGCTGGTGCAGCCCGACGCATAGCGGGTGCCGAGGCCCACCAATAGGCCGGCCAGCACCACCGTGCCCCACCCGGCATCGATGCGCACATCCCACGGGCCGCGCAGCGCCGCGTAGAGCATGGGAGCGGCCAGCAGACCCAGCACAAAGGCCACGCGCCACGCCACGTCGCCACCCTTGGGCTTGAGCAGCCCGCCCAGGATGCCGCTGATGCCCAGGATGCGGCCATTGACCAGCACGAACAAGGCCGAGGCCAGGCCCAGCAGGAGGCCACCGGCCAGTGAGGCCCAGGGTGTGAAGTGAGTCCGGTCAATCGTCATGGGTCAACTCCTGTTTCATTGGGAACCTCACCCGCATGCTGCGCCGTGAGGTTGGGTTGCTTCGTGTGAGGATCAACTATACAATTAAATCAGCATGCGCTGATAAATGTATTCGCGAAAGCCCTGATCAATCCCACCAACTCACCAGTGGAATCCCCATGAGCCCGGCCCCCCAGCCCCGCGTACAGGCTTTTTTCGACGCCCCCACCTGGACGGTCACCTACGTGGTCTACGACCGCGAGGGTGGCAAGGCCGCCATCATCGACTCGGTGTTGAACTACGACCACAAGTCCGGCCGTACCCGAACCTCCGGTGCCGATGAGGTCATCGCATTCATCAAGGGCAAGGGCCTCACCGTGCAGTGGTTGCTGGAAACCCATGCCCATGCGGACCACCTCTCGGCAGCGCCTTACCTCAGAACGCATCTGGGTGGGAAGATCGCCATCGGCGCAGGCATCGACGGCGTGCAGAAGGTGTTCAAGGGCCTGTTCAACCTGGAGCCGGAGTTCCGTACTGACGGAAGCCAGTTCGACCATCTCTTCCGCGATGGTGAAACGTTCGCCATCGGCGACCTCCAGGCGCATGTCATGTCGGTGCCCGGCCACACGCCGGCTTGCGTGGCCTTCCATGTGGGTGACGCAGTATTCGTGGGCGACACGCTTTTCATGCCCGATGTGGGCACCGCGCGGTGCGACTTTCCCGGCGGCAACGCCCACACGCTCTATGCTTCTGTTCGCAGGCTGTTGAGCTTGCCGGCGCAGACGCGCCTGTTCATGTGCCACGACTATCCGCCAGTCACGGGCGACCGCCCGCGCGCGGTGCAATGGGAAACCACCGTGGCCGAGCAGCGCGAGCGCAATATCCATATCCGCGACGGCATCAGCGAAGCCGAGTTTGTGCAGATGCGGACGGCGCGCGACTCGACGCTGGAGATGCCGGTACTGATCATGCCCTCGGTGCAGGTGAACATCCGCGCCGGGGAGTTGCCGCCGCCCGAGGCCAATGGGGTGGCCTACCTCAAGATTCCCCTGAATGCGGTTTGAGTCCGCCCAAGGAGGGCTCGCCTGAAGATCCACTGACAACGCTCAAGATGAGGGCCTAGGGATGACCCCAATATCAGTCAATACTGATTCTAATAAAAATACTGCATCAGCATAGACGCATATAAAAATTGAATTTGAGGAACCACCGTGCCACCCACCACCACGGAATCGTCTGACGCGCTCGCCAATGGGCCGGGCCGTCTGATCAAGGCGCCGGAGAACTTCATCTCGCCCCAAGGAGTCAAGCAGGTCTTTGCAGAAGCCAAGGCAGGTCGGCGCGATTTCATCCGCCAGGCATTCGCTGCGGCCGCAGCAGGCGGTACCGCGCTCGCTGCCGGTGGAAACGCCATGGCGGCCTCCAACCCCGTGCCCCCGGAGGGCGGCGACCCCCACATCCTGAACCTGCCGCCCCACACCACCGGCCTCGGTCAGCCGGTGGTCACCGACGGATACGGCAAGCCTTCGAGGTACGAGGCCAATGTGCAGCGCCGCCAAAGCCCGGGCCTTACGCAGACCAATCAGGCCAGCGTGAGCTTCGCGCCGCTGCAAAGCCTGTTCGGCATCGTCACGCCCAGCGGCCTGCACTTCGAGCGGCATCACCAGGGCTGGTGGGATGTGGATCCGTCCAAGCATCGATTGATGCTCAATGGTTCTGACCCTTCCTTGATGAAGACCCCCAAGGTCTTCACCATGGACGAGATCATGCGCATGCCCAGCGTCAGCCGCTTCCATTTCATCGAGTGCGGTGCCAACTCGGGCATGGAGTGGGGCAATGTGGCCGTGCCCACGGTGCAGTACAGCCACGGCATGATCTCCTGCAGCGAATTCACGGGCGTGCCGCTCAAGCTGCTGCTCGACCAGTGCGGGGTGGACTACAAGAGGGGCCGCTATGTGCTGGCCGAGGGCGCCGATGGTTCCTCGATGACGCGCACCATTCCGATGGAACTCATCGAGAGTGGCGAGGTGTTCGTCGCCTACGGCCAGAACGGCGAGATGCTTCGCCCGGAAAATGGCTACCCATTGCGTCTGGTGGTGCCGGGTGTGCAGGGCGTGAGTTGGGTGAAGTACCTGCGCCGCATAGAAGTGGGCGACCAGCCCTATGCCTCCAAGGACGAGGCCATCCACTACCTGGACCTGATGCCCAACGGACTGCACCGCCAGTACAGCAGCACCCAGGAATGCAAGAGCGTCGTCACCACGCCCTCGGGTGGTCAGGTATTGTTGGACAAAGGGTTCTACAACATCAGCGGCTTGGCGTGGTCGGGCCGCGGCCGCATCACCAAGGTGGATGTGTCCGTGGACGGGGGGCGCAACTGGCGCGCCGCTCGGCTGGAAGGGCCGGTGATGAGCAAATGCCTCACGCGCTTCAACATCGACTGGGTCTGGGACGGCAAGCCCGCCATCGTGCAAAGCCGCGCCACGGATGAGACCGGCTATGTGCAGCCCACCTATCGGGACTTGCGCAAGGTGCGCGGCACGCGCTCGATCTATCACAACAACGCTATCCAGTCGTGGTTGGTTCAGGAGAGCGGGGAGGTCCGTAATGTTCAGCTTTCCGCTTGATCAGGGTTGCGCCATGAGTGCTCTGAAGGCATTTGCATTCGCGGCGGCGTTGACCGGCGCCGGGGCAGTCGCCCTGCCGGCCAACGCGCAGGTGCTCACTGGCATCGGCCGCCCCGCCACGCCCAAGGAAATCGCTGCTTGGGACATCGACGTGCGCCCGGATTTCAAGGGCCTGCCCAAGGGAGCGGGTTCAGTGTCACAGGGGCAGGATGTGTGGGAGGCCAAGTGCGCCTCCTGCCACGGGGTGTTCGGCGAATCCAACGAGGTCTTCTCGCCCCTGGTGGGCGGCACCACCGCCAAGGACATCCAAACCGGGCGCGTGGCGCGCCTGACCGATGAAAGCTTCCCGGGCCGCACCACCTTGATGAAGGTGGCCACCGTCTCTACCCTGTGGGACTACATCAACCGGGCCATGCCCTGGAACCAGCCCAAGTCGCTCAAGGTGGATGAGGTCTATGCCGTCACCGCCTTTCTGCTGAACCTGGGCGGCATCGTGCCGGACAACTTCACCCTGTCTGACCAGAACATCCGCGATGTGCAGAACCGCATGCCCAACCGCAATGGCATGACGCTGGATCACGCCATGTGGCCGGGCAGGGGCCTCACCTCCGGCAAGTTGGACGTGAAGGCCACGGCCTGCATGAGCAACTGCGCCACCGAGCCGGCGGTGGCCTCCATGCTGCCCGACCATGCCCGCAACGCGCATGGAAATCTGGCCGAGCAAAACCGCTTGGTGGGTGCTCAGCACGGGGCCGACACCACGCGCCCAGCAGGGCCGCAGACCGGCCTGCCCAAGGCGCCCAGCCGTGCCACGGCGCTGGCAGCGGGTGGTGCGGCGGTGGCAGGAGCAGCCGGCAGTCCTGCAGCCAGTCCGGACATCGGCAGGTTGCTCAATCAGCACAGTTGCACCGCCTGCCATGCCCAGGACCGCAAGCTGGTGGGCCCGTCCTTCAAGGAAATTGCCGACAAATACGCTGGCAAGGCCGATTCCACAGCCTATTTGGCGGGCAGGATCAAGAACGGCGGCGTGGGGGCCTGGGGCCAGATTCCCATGCCGGCACAAGGCTTGCCGCAGTCCGACGCCCAGGTGCTGGCCAAGTGGCTGGCCGAAGGAGGCCGCAAACCCTGAAAACGCCTGAACACCCTGGAGCACCCTAGAACACGCTCCACAGGACCTGGACTACAGTTGAACCATATCGGCGTCAAGCCGACCCCCCCCGACCTGAAGGAGAACATGATGACGCAAACCCGTCGCGAGATGCTGCAACGCAGCGCCGCCGTGGCCGGCATGCTGGCCACCCTGGGCCTGCTGCCCCAGGCTGCTATGGCCAACCCCTGGAACAAGGCCGCCTTTGATGCCAAGAACATGGCCGACCTCATGAAGGCCCTCGGAACGTCGGCGCCCACCGAGAGCAAGGACGTCACCATCACCGGCCCCGACATCGCCGAAAACGGCGCGGTGGTGCCCGTGGGCTGCTCCACCACGCTGGCCGGCGTGAAGCGGCTGATGATCCTGGTGGAGAAGAACCCCAACATGCTGTGCGCCATGTTCGACGTCACCGACAGCGTGGACGCCAGTTTCTCCACCCGCGTGAAGATGGGCCAGTCCTCCGACGTGTATGCGGTGGCGGTCACGGCCGACAACAAGGTGCTGTTCGCCAAGAAGGAAATCAAGGTGACGTTGGGCGGTTGCGGCGGCTGATGCCCGCACCCTCGTTTGCATCCACCGTTTGAAAGTATTCAGGAGATCAACATGGCAGACCCGATGCGCATTCGCGCCCAAGCCGCCGGCGACAAAGCCACCGTCCGCGTTCTGATGGCCCACGAAATGGAAACCGGCCAGCGCAAGGACTCCGCCGGCAAGACCATCCCCGCCTGGTTCATCCAGGACGTGGTGGCCAGCCACAACGGCAAGCAAGTGTTCTCGGCCCAGTGGGGCCCTGCGGTGTCCAAGAACCCTTTCCTGCAGTTCAATGTCAAAGGCGCCAAAGCCGGCGACAAGATCACCGTCACGTGGACGGACAACAAAGGCGACAAGCGCACCGACGAGGCCACGGTCAGCTGACCGTGGCCACGGCGGCGCGCCTGGCGCCTTTGTTGCGGCGAAGGCTCATGTCGGGCCGGCAGGCCCGACGTGAAGGGGCGAAGCCCCGGCCGGAGCCACAACGTTGGCCTGTCCACAGCGCATGGCCCGGCCCGACGTGAAGGGGCGAAGCCCCGTGAGTACACCGGAGACAACCCCATGAACAAGCGCAATGCGCCCTGGCTCAAGGCGGCCGCAGCCCTGGCCCTTTCCATTCCCCTGCTGGCCACCGCCCAAACCAAGTCCACCAGTGACGGCATCGCGGAATACCGCAAGATGCTGGAAGACGGCAACCCCGCCGAACTGTTCGAGGCCAAGGGCGAGTCCCTGTGGAAGCAGGCCCGTGGCCCCAAGAAGGCCACCTTGGAGAAGTGCGACCTCGGCCTCGGTCCCGGTGTCGTCAAAGGCGCCTGGGTGCAGATGCCCCGCTACTTCGCCGACACCGGCAAGGTGCAAGACGTCGAATCACGCCTGGTCACCTGCATGGCCTCGCTCCAAGGCTTCAGTGCCGATGAGCTGATCAAGACGCCTTTCGGCCGCGGAGAGATGGCCAACATCACCGCCCTGGCCACCTGGGTTGCTGCCGAATCGCGCGGCATGAAGTTCAACTTGCCACAAGCCCATGGGGAAGAGCAGCGCTTCTACGAGCTCGGCAAGCGCGCCTTCTTCTTCCGCGGCGGCCCCATGGACTTCTCCTGCGCTTCATGCCACGCCACGGATGGCAAGCGCATTCGCCTGCAGGAGTTGCCCAACCTCACCAAGAACCCCGGAGACGGCATCGGCTTTGCCGCCTGGCCTGCCTACCGCGTCAGCCAGGGCGCCATGTGGAGCATGCAGCTGCGCCTGAACGACTGCTACCGCCAGCAGCGCTTCCCCTATCCGGGCTTTGCCTCCGACCTCACCGTGGCGCTGGGTGTCTACATGGGCGTCAATGCCAAGGGTGCAGAGTCCATTGCCCCGGCCATCAAGCGCTGACCACAGCACCGTCAAGGAGACCCGAACATGATGAAGAACCGCGACGCTGCACACCGCATCAACCGTCATCGACCGCTGCGCGTGGCCGCATTGGCCGTGGCGGCACTTGCCGCCACCCTCACCGTTGCAGGCTGCGCTTCCTTGCCTTCCCCCAAGGAACTCGACAGCCAGGCCGCCGCCATGATCAAGGCGGCTTTCCGTGACGAAGGCATCGCCAAGGTTGACCGCATCCAGCAAGACCTGGCGCAGTCGGCCTGCTCATCGGACAAGATGCCCTCGCCCGAAACCATGCAGAAGATCATGCAGGAGGCCATGGCCACGGTGAAGTACCCCGCCGCCGGTGCCTTCCTGGGCGACTGGCGCGAAGGCGAAAAGCTCGCCCAGGCCGGCCGCGGCATGACCTGGACCGACAAGACCACCGACCCCAAGTCCAATGGTGCGCAGTGCTACAACTGCCATCAGATCGGCAAGGCCGAGATCAGCTACGGCACCATCGGCCCCAGCCTCTACCAATACGGCAAGCTTCGTGGCGTCAGCGACCCCAACAGCCCGGCGGCTGAGCCCATCCTCAAGTACACCTGGGCCAAGATCTGGAACAGCAACGCCTACATGGCCTGTTCCGGCATGCCGCGCTTCGGCCACGCCAAGTTGCTCGATGAAGAGCAGATCCGCCACGTGATGGCCCTGCTGCTGGACCCCAAGTCCCCGGTGAACACCCAATAAATGGGGTCAGACCCCATTTCTTAGCGAACAACTGTTGTTCGCAGAAAAAAGGGGTTTGACCCCATTTTTCGAAATAAAACATCAGCAAAGGCTTATTTATGAATCTGAGCAAGCGCGAATTCCTGCAGATGCTGGGCGCGGCGGGCGTGGCGGGCATGGCCCTGGGCCAGCATGCAGACGCGGATGCGCAGACCGCGGGCACGGCACCGGGCGGGCTGTACGACATCAAGCCTTTCGGCAATGTGAGCCTGCTGCACATGACCGACTGCCACGCGCAGCTCAAGCCCATTCATTTCCGCGAACCCAGCGTGAACCTGGGCTTGGGCTCGATGAAGGGCAACCTGCCGCATCTGGTGGGTGAGCATCTGCTGAAGGCCGCGGGTGTGAAGCCCGGTACGCCGCTGGCACACGCCTACACCTACCTCGACTTTGAAACCGCCGCGCGCCGCTACGGCAAGGTGGGCGGCTTTGCGCACTTGGCCACCTTGGTCAAACAACTCAAGGCCAGCCGCCCTGGCGCACTGCTGCTGGACGGTGGCGATACCTGGCAGGGCTCGGCCACGTCCCTCTGGACCAACGCCCAGGACATGGTGGACGCCTGCAGGCTGCTCACCGTGGACGTGATGACCGGCCACTGGGAGTTCACCTACGGCATGAAGCGGGTGCAGGAGATCATCGAAAAGGACTTCAGCGGACAGTCCGCGCCGGGTACACCTGGCGGCTCGCAAAAGGTGGATTTCGTGGCCCAGAACGTGCGCACCACCGACTTCGACGACGCCGTCTTCAAGCCCTATGTGATCCGCCCCATCAACGGGGTGCCGGTGGCCATCGTCGGTCAGGCCTTCCCCTACACGCCCATTGCGAACCCGCGCTACATGGTGGCCGACTGGAGCTTCGGCATCCAGGACGAGAACATGCAGAAGGTGGTGGACGAAGCGCGAAGCAAGGGGGCACAAGTGGTGGTGGTGCTCAGCCACAACGGCATGGACGTGGACCTGAAGATGGCCAGCCGCGTGCGCGGCATCGACGCCATCTTCGGCGGGCACACGCACGACGGCGTGCCGGTCGCGATCCCGGTGGCCAACGCCGGCGGCAAGACCCTGGTGACGAACGCCGGCAGCAACGGCAAGTTCCTCGGCGTGATGGATTTCGAAGTCCGCGGCGGGCGGCTGGTGCAGCACCGCTGGCGCC
>JAIYCN010000122.1 GCA_027487995.1 Rubrivivax sp.
CCGCGCAGCACGGGTGCGGCTTCCAACAGCGGCTTAGGAAAGAAACGCTCGGGTAGCGCGCGACCCGCCTTCAGCGGGGCGTTGTGGAGCCAAGCGCGCAGAAATCGGTCGGTGTGGCGGGGGCCCGCGCCGCAGGCGGCCAGGGTGTCCCGGAGCGTACTGAGGTGCCGCCAGTCGGCCGCGGGAATGTTCATTTCTGGATTGTCAACCAACGGGCGCGGCCTTGCGTTGAAGCAACATCGCCACCGAAGCACGGCCATGAAGAACACCAGAACCGCTCAATCCCTGACCAACCTGTCCGAGCGCATTCCTCGCCTGCTCAGCCGCAGTGCGGCTGACCTCCAGGCCAAGGACAAAGGCCCAAAGTCACATGACGCATTCGAGGTGTGGCACCACCACGCCGCCTTGCGCCGGCCCGCCGAATGGGACCTGCTGCTGCAGTTCGACGAGCGGCGTTGACCTGCTCACAGCAGGAAGGGCATCACCACAAAGCTGACCAAACAGCTCACCACCACCATCCGGTCCGGGTCTCCCAAACCCCAGACGGAACGGCCTGAGGACCGAACAGGCCCCGGGGCGCCCACTCGACAGGCCTGTGCCACCAGCGGATGAGGCCCCCTCGTGGCCGAGGCCTGCAAAGCGCGGGAATTCGTGGGGTTCAGTGGGTTGGCAATGGCAGCGGGCATGATGTGGTTTCCGTCGGTTGAAACCGTCTGAAGGGGCTTTTGAGACACCGCCTTTCAGCCAGTTCGTATCGTTATCGGCGTTTCCGTTGCATGATGATACTGTGTTTTTATACAGTATTCAATTCCCCTTTCGATTCGGTCTCCCCCGACAGCGCCGCACAGCTGAGGGCCGCCACGTAAGGCAGCCCCTGCAGCACCAGGATCGTCCACCAAGCCCAAAGCGGGGCTGATAGCGACTCCGCATGGCCGGCCATCAGACCGACCGACCCCAACAACAGGGCCAACAGCACGCCCTCCTGCTTCACAGAAGTCCACCTCGATGGTCGGGGCTGGACATCGGCGGGCTTCAAGACCGATTCACCCACTGCCAAGGCGTTCACCGAAGCCTGTGATTTCGCAGTCACGTGAAACGCGGCTCGGCCCCCAAACAGACCGGCCAGGACGCCTCGGGCGATGCGATGGGACAGTGCCATGCCCGCCCACGCCGCGCCCACCACATCGGCGAGCGGGCAATTCACCCGCCTCAGGTACAGCAAGGGCAGCACCACCAACCGGGCGAAAAAGAAGATCACCAGCGGCAGTGCCAGCACCGGCAGCGGCAGCCTGAAGGCCTCCGGCAGAAACACAGTGCCCAGGCTCCACAGCAGGGCCGTCATCGTGAACAGCAGGTGCAGGGTGTCGCCGATCCACGGCAGCCAGCCGGCAATGAAGTGATAGCGCTGCCCCAGGCTCAGCCCAGAGGAGCCCAACAGGGAGGCCGCGTGCGTCCTCAGAATCTGCATTCCGCCCCGGGCCCAACGCTCGCGCTGGCGCTGGTAGGCGGCGAAGTCTTGCGGCACAAGCCCCGTTCCCAGCACCTCATCCACGTACACCTTGCGCCAACCCCGCTGAAGCAGCCGCAGCCCCAGTTCGGTGTCCTCACACACGCAGTCGGGGTCCCATGCACCCACTTCGCGAAGCGCGTCGGCGCGGATGATGGTCATCGTGCCGTGCTGAACGATGGCATTCCGCTCGTGGCGATGGTGCATGCCCAGGCGAAAAAAACCCTCGTACTCCCAATTCATCATGCGCGACAAACGGTGCGCATCCCAACCCCGGTGCGCCTGCGGCGACTGCACCACGGCCACGCCCGGCTCGGCCATCCAGCCGGCCAACCGTGCCAACCAGTCGGGGTGCACCACATAGTCGGCATCCACCACCGCAATCCACTCGGCCCGGGGGTCCGTCAGTCGCAGGGCCTCATTGAGTGCGCCCGCCTTGTAGCCCGGCCACTTTGGCAAGTGCACAAACTTCGGGCGTTCATCGCCCAAGGCCCTTTGCTGTTGAACATAGGAATGCAATGGCTGCCAGCAAGCCGGGTCGCTGCTGTTGTTGTCCACCACAAGGATTTCCAGAGATGGCCAATTGAGCGCCTGCAGGCTGCGCACCGTCGCCATCACCATGTCGGCCGGCTCGTTGCAGCAGGCCAAATGGATGCTCACCATCGGGTGCGGCCGGTCGGCCGGATGAGGCCTCGGCTGCACCCGGTTTCTCAGGTGGCCATCCCAAAAGAGTTCCGAAAACTCAAAGGCGTGGCTCAGCAGAATGGCCGACATCAACAACAGAGCCGGTGCCAGCAGGGCCAGCAGCAGCGCGTCCAGCACCCGCAGGTACTCCACAAAGGGCAAGGCCGCCAACACCACGACCAGTGAACCCACGGCCTGGGCGCTGATCCCGAATGCCAGCCGGGCCGACAGGCGCAAGTGGCGAAAGCGCAGCAGAAAGGGCCACAGTACGAGCACCCCCAGCAGCGCGGATGCCCATGCCTTGCCGCGCCAGTACGGGTCCTGCTCCACCGGTCCTGTCCAATCGAACTTCGCCTGACGCCGCGCATCCAGCACCCCCCAGTGCGAGCCGACGCTGCCCTCGGTGCTCACCTTCCAGGGTTGATCAATGGCCTCCATCAGAAAGTAGTCCACGGGCGTGCTGCGCCGCTGCGCCGAGGCGACGAATTCGCGGACGAACCGGGCCTGCTCCAGGGGTGAGGCGCTGGCTCGGTTCCGAGCGCCCTGAACCATCTTTTCCACCAAGGGCCCACCACTGGGCCAACCCACCTCCGCAATGACAATGGGTTTGCCGGGATACGCCTGACGCAGCTCCTCATACCGACGCCACACCTCATGCACGGCCACCTCCGCGGGTACGCCCTCCCAGTACGGCAGCAAGTGGACGGCGATGAAATCCACCGCTTCCACCAAATCGGGACGATCAAGCCACACGTGCCAGGGTTCGGCGGTGGACACAGGCACCCCCAGGGAGGACCGCAGCCGCTTGACCACGAGCACCAGTTCATCGAACGGAACCAGCCGGTGCAGTTGCGTTTCGTTGCCGGCGATCACGCGCTCGATCACCGGCGACACCCCCAGCCGCGCGGCCACCGCCCGGCGATCAGCACCCACGGCGGCCTCAATCGCCATGAGCTCCCGCTCGTTGCGGTCGGCTTGGGTATCCAACCAAACGCCCGCCGTCATGGCAAGGCCAGCGGTCCTGGCCTGCTCAACGAGGAAAGGCAACTCAGAGGCGCTGTAGGTGCGGATCCGTTTCGTGATCGGCTTCATGGCTCCCAGGTCGGTGGCCACATCGGCCTCGCTGGGCCACTGCTGCTGCAGCGGGCTTTGCCAGCGCTGGAAACCGTTGTAGGCCAAGCCGGCCAGGGGCAACTGCACATCAGCCGCGGGCAGGGGCGGGTTGGCCCAGCGCCACGCGGCAAAGTTCAAGGAAGCAAGCAGCACGCACCAGAAGGCAGTGGACAACCAGGTCCACCAGATTGGCATGCGATGACTTCGCCCGGTTCTGGGTGGATGACCGACTGTCATGGAATCAAGGCGCCCCGGGCGAGTCCCGGACCTGACACGCCGGCCAAGCCGCGCCGACACGCCCGACAATCCTGTCCGACATGACTCCCCTGCCCGCGCCCCCGGAAACCCAAGGCCCAGCCCGAATCTGGGCGCTGGTCGCGGTCATCTGGATGACCGCTCTTGTGTTGTGGCTGGCCGACCTGACCCCACGCGCGCTGGGCTGGGCTCCTGCCGTCGAACCCGCAGGCCCCATGCACGCGGAGGTCCCCCAGAAATTCCCCTGTCTGTCCTATGCACCGTTCCGCCGCGCCGGCCACTCGCCCTTCGACCCCGGTCTTCGCCTGACCCGAGAACAGATCCATGAGGACCTCCTCATCCTCAAGCCGCTGACCGACTGCGTCAGACTCTACGGCGTCAGCCATGGCCAGGATCAGGTGCCAGAGGTAGCGGCTGGTCTGGGGATGGAGGTGGTGCTGGGTGCCTGGATCAGCCGGGACCTTCAAGCCAGCCGACAGGAACTGCAGACCGCGCTGCGTCTGGCCCAGCGGCATCCTGGCGTGGTCCGCATGATCATCGTGGGCAACGAGGTGCTGTTGCGTCAGGAACAAAGCCCGCAGGATCTGGCCCTCCTCTTGCGTGAGGCGCGCACCCAGTCGCCCGTGCCGGTGGGCTACGCGGACGTGTGGGAGTTCTGGTTGCGCCATGCCGCCATTCTGAGGCCCGAAGTGGACGTGGCCGCCGTGCACATCCTCCCCTACTGGGAAGATGTACCGCTGGGTCTGGATGATGCCGTTTCGCATGTGCGGTCCATTCACCACCAGGTCGTGAAGTCCCTTGCACCACTTCCGGTTTGGCTGGCGGAAACCGGATGGCCTGCACAGGGGCGCCAGCGTGGCCCTGCCGTACCAGGGCCGCGCGAGCAGGCCCTGTTTGTGCGCGACCTGAACCTGCAACTCCACCGGTCGCGGATCGAATTCAACCTGATCGAAGGCTTTGATCAGCCCTGGAAACGCGCGCTCGAGGGTGCAATGGGCGGCGCTTGGGGCGTGGTGGATGCGCAGGGTCGACTGAAGGACGGCCGCGCTGGCGCCCTGCCCGTCGACTTCATCGCCCGCGGCGCCCTGGTGGGACTCGGGGTCGGAGCGCTCCTGATGGTCCTGGGCGGTGGACTGCTGTTGGCGCGTGGCCATCAGCACAGGCAGCGCCTCGTCATCAACCGCGCCGCCTTGGCCTTGTGGGTGTGTGCGGCCGCCACGGCCGCCCTGCTGATGGGCCACCACCTTGGCGGGCTGACCATCTGGCTGCGCTCGCCCTGGGAATGGGGCTTGGCCGTCATCACCGCGTTGATGGCGCTGTGGGTAACGATGGACGCCCTCGTTCACAGCACCGCCGCCTGTCTGACTGCTCCATCGCCAACGGCCTACCCGTTGCACGCACACGAGCGCGCCAACGCCCTGGCAGTGCGCCTGCCCCTGGCAGACCAAGCCCGGTTGCTGCTTTTCTTCCTGATGGCCTGGCAGGCCCTGAACCTCATCTTCGATGGACGGTACCGGCCGCTGCCCGCCAGCCTTCACTTGATGCCGGCCATCGCGCTGTGCAGTGCCCATGGGCTGATGCGCCCGCTGCCGTCGTCCTCGGCGCAAGGTCTGCTTGGGACGGTCTTGTTGGTCGGCGCGCCCGTCTTGATGTTTCTCGAAGGTCCGACCAACCTGCAAGCCTGGGGCTTGGCCATTGCGTGGATCATGCTGGGTTCGGTGACCTGGATGAAGCCCGATCATCGCGCCGTGGGTCGGCGCGCTGATGGCCCCTCCGACTCCGACAAGGCCATCAGCAGCAATGCACCGAGCAAGGCAGCCGCCGCCGATCGCTCCGCGTCATAGAGAACCAGGCCGCAGCACGCCAGCCAGAGGCCCATCGAAGCCGCGCACGCGCTCAGCCGATGGATCGTGTCATGCAGTCGGCGCGATGCCTGCCGATTTCCCAACTTCGAGCCCCACCACGACCCCGCCGCCCCACACCCCACCAACAGCAGCGCCAAGCCACTGAGCCGGTGATGAAGGAAGGCCTGGATGACGAGGTCACGCCCCGGACATGGCCACGCCGCCGGATGCTGGTCACACCAAACGCCCATGCCCTGAGCCTGCACCCATTCGTGCCGCGCCCATGACGCCGCGCCCAATGCTGCGGCAGCACCAGTGCCCGCCACCAGCGTGAGAAGGCGCGGAGAAAGTCTCATGGTGGCGTTGCGCGCGCCAATCGCGAAGAGC
>JAIYCN010000065.1 GCA_027487995.1 Rubrivivax sp.
CGCCCAAACAGCATGCGGTGCATCAGAAAAATTCGTGTTGGGCCAAACGAAGAAGGGGCACTTGGCCCCCTCTTCGCTGGCATGGGCCGCAGTGATCAGTCGACCAGCGCGTCCAGGGCCTTCTGGTAGCGGTTGGCGTGCGAACGCTCGGCCTTGGCCAGCGTCTCAAACCAATCGGCGATCTCGTCGAAGCCTTCTTCGCGAGCGGTCTTGGCCATGCCCGGGTACATGTCGGTGTACTCGTGCGTCTCGCCAGCGACGGCGGCCATCAGGTTCTGGCGGCTGCTGCCGATGGGCATGCCCGTTGCCGGGTCACCCGAACCCTGCTCCAGAAATTCGAGGTGGCCGTGGGCGTGGCCCGTCTCACCTTCAGCGGTGGAGCGGAACAGCGCGGCAACGTCGTTCTGGCCTTCAACGTCGGCCTTGTTTGCGAAGTACAGGTAGCGGCGGTTGGCCTGGGATTCGCCAGCAAAGGCGTCCTTCAGGTTTTGCTCGGTCTTGGTTCCTTTGAGTCCCATCGAGTGCATCTCCAAAGATTGCGGTTGATGTGCCGTGTCCGGGACGGTTCGTCCTAGACAACGTGCGAACGATACCCGGAGATGAATGCCCCTTCCAATGGAATCCCTCAATCCTGACGTTAGTGGAAGGCTATGACTTCGGAAGTCAGGATAGCTCCAACTCACGCGCCAGCAGCCGGCTGAGGTGTGAAGTCGGCTCCATCAGGTCCAGCAGGATGTCGAAGTGGTTGCGCCCCTTGATTGGGCTCACCACGGGCACCGCTGCCTTGCCCCAGGCTGCTTCGATGATCTGGTTTTGGCGATGGAACTCGCTGCTTTCCAACTCGCCTGCCACGGCCAGCATGCGCCGCCCCTTGGGCGCGGCCCAGCGAGCCGGACTCAGTCGGGCGATCGATTCAGGCGTGAGGCGGATGTCGGGCATCAACCATTCGCAATGCACCAAGGGGGCGAGGTCGAAGAGGCCCGAGATGGCAAGCCCGCGCCGGGCAAGTTCGCGTGGCAGCTTGAGGCCCATGGCACGCCCGAGCTTCTGACCGTCGCAGGACAAGGCCATGCCGGTGAGATGGCCGCCGGCCGAGTGCCCCGCCACCACGATGCGGTTCGGGTCGCCCCCAAAGGCCCGCGCGTGTTGCCACACCCAGGCCAGCGCCTGCACGATCTCCAGACTGATGTCTTCCAGCGAAACCTCAGGCGCCAGCGTGTAGTTCGGGATCACCACCATCGCGCCGCGTGCACTCCAGGCCGGCGCAATGAAGGTCTGCGCCGACTTGTCCAACATGCGCCAGTAACCGCCGTGGATGAAGAAGAGGATGGGGGCACCACCGTCAGCCTTCACCGCCTGCGGGTCGGGTTCGACCACATCCAGCGTGTTCAGTGGTCTTGGGCCGTAGGGAACGCTCCAGTGACCACGACCAACCCCGTTCAATTTCTCGCGGGCCAGCTTGGATTCCGCGTCCCATAATGCCAAGATGTCCTGGAAATGGGGCACCAGCAGCCGGTTGTTGTAGGCGCGGCTGATCGCCTCGGGAGTCATTTTTCTCATGAAGACTATCGTAACGGCCCTGCGCATGCGGGCCACATTCACTTCGGCACTTTCGTCGGTGGCCATCACGCTTGCACTGGCAGCGCCTGTGGTCGCAAGCTTGGCCCTGCCCTTGGCCGCACAGGCCCAAGGCTCCCGAGCCGCAGCCAACGCCCTGCGCGCAGGGCCCATGGTGGGCGACGTGGACATGCACAACGCCTCGGTGTGGTTGCAAACCGAAATGCCTGGCACCGTGGAGGTGGAGTTCTGGCCTTTGGCTGCCGGCACCTTGGCCGCACAGGGCCCCGCCGCCGGCAGCGCACGACGGGTGAAGGTGCAGACCGACACGCAGTTGGCGCCCGGAACGGCCATCGCCCGCTTGACGGGCTTGGAAGCCGGTCAGGCCTACGGTTACCGCGTGTGGGTGGATGGCCGCATGCAGGAGCCCACCCTGAGCCTGCGCACGCATGCGCGCTGGCAGTTCCGTCAGGGTGTGTCGGCGCCCGACATCCGCGTCGCCTTGACGTCATGCACCTACATCAACGAGCCTGCGCGCGACCGGGATGGCCGCCCCTACGGAGGCGACTACGAAATCTTCGGCGCCATGGCCCAGGCCAAACCGGACCTGACCGTCTGGCTCGGTGACAACGTCTACTACCGCGAAAACGACTACACCAGCGCCGAAGGCATGGCCCACCGCTGGCGCCACGACCGCGCGCTGCCCGAGCTGCAGCCGCTTCTGCGCACCGGACGCCATGTGGCCACTTGGGACGACCACGATTTCGGACCGAATGATTCCAATGCGAGCTTCGTGCTCAAGGGCCAGGCGCTGGAGATCTTCAAGCGCCAGTGGGCCAACCGCAGTTGGGGCCTTCCCGAGACGCCGGGGGTCTTCGGCGCCTTCATGGAGTCCGATGTCGAATTCTTCCTGCTGGACGGCCGCTACCACCGCGACAACGACCGCGACAAGGACAACCCATCCAAGACCATGCTGGGTGCAGAACAGTTGCGCTGGCTCAAGAACGCACTGCTGGCGTCCACCGCGACCTTCAAGGTGATCGTCAGCGGCAGCCAGGTGCTCAACGACCCTCAGCGTTTTGAGGGCTGGCACAACTTCCGCTCTGAGCGGGATGGATTCATCAAGTGGTTGCAGGACAACGGCGTGCGCGGCGTGATGATGCTCTCGGGCGACCGCCACCACACGGAGTTGTTGCGTCTGCCCAGGGCGGGAACCTATCCGCTGCATGAGTTGACCTGCTCACCCACCACCTCAGGCGCAGGCCGCAATGCGCAACCCGAGCACCCTGCCCTTCATGTGGCCGGTACCTTCGTGAACCAGCGCAACTTCTGCACGATGGACGTCACCGGCGGGCGAGGTCAGCGGGCCATCACGCTGCGCTCGTGGGACATCAAGGGCAAAGAGCTGTGGAGCCACACCCTGCGGGAGCAGGACTTGCGCTGACGCCTGCGCTACACTTTTGAAACGTGGGGACGTAGCTCAGCTGGGAGAGCGTCGCGTTCGCAATGCGAAGGTCGGGAGTTCGATCCTCCTCGTCTCCACCAACTCCTGACGTAAGCCGTTGAGTCTCAACGGCTCTTTACATCCAATCGCATCAGCAACGGCCTATTTGTTCTCCTTGTTGTAGATGATCGCCTGACGCCCATTTTGGGTCATCAACAAACGATCCAGATCCCCCTGTGATGCAGAGTCGGACAGGCTACGGGAGTCGTCCAGTCCGGATTCGCGCAAATTTCGCAGAAGGTTTTCAGCCTGCTGGTCATCCAGATCAACGGCGTCGTTCAAAGGGTCGTCCTCCGACGACTGACGGCTGACCGATGAACTCTGATTGGATAGCCAACTGCGCCGTTGGGACTCAAGGTCTTCTGCGCCCACATCGACCACCCTCGGATCCTCATCCTCATCGGCACCGTCGTCGATCACGACCTCCGGAAATTCATCCGATCCCCCACCCTCCACTTCAGACGTTCTCACACTGGACGCCGGCGGCTCAATGACGGCAGACGCAACCTGCGAGGATGACGATCTGGGTGCAGACGACCGCTGCGAATCTTGTGCCGCCAACTGGACTTGCCGCCTCGCCTCCACCGCATCCGGATGGAAATAGGGGCGCAGATCGTCAGACGGCTTGCCCTGAGGGCTGTAAAGATCGTTGAGCAGTCCGCCGTCGCTCGGGTTGGCCGCCTGTTGCGCCACGGCATCGAACAACTGCCCGCGCCACGCCACCAGCTGCAACCGCGCCGCCGCTGGGTCCTTCTCCCCCGCCGCCAGGGTCTGGGTCATCCATCCGCGGGCCACATCCTCTACGGACAAACTGGCATCAGCCTGCGAAAGTCGCTTGAACAAATCAACCTGCAGCGGGCCACAGGCATTCCCGCGCAAGGGGTCCTGGAGATTGCCCGCCACCAAAGGAACGTCAACCGGTGCCGCTGAGGTCGGGTCTTGCAGTTCCCGCCGCACATCGTCGGCCCAGCCGATCACCTGCCCGTGCATCTCCGAGGACAGCCCTGCGAGGTTCACATCGGTGTCCACTGCCACGAACCCCAAGGCGCCCGACTCTTGCTTGTAGGCCACCACGGAAACCCAGTGCTGCCCACCCCGAACGTTCATCGGCAGCACCACGGGTCGGGTCTCCCCTTCGCGCTGAAAGTGCGCCGTGGCGAACTCTTTCAACATGCGGGCCACTTCCGTTCCACCGCTCGCCGCCGGGTTCAGCACCACCAATCGGCTGTGATCAACGTCTCGTCGAATGGCTTCGCGAAGTTCCTCGCCGAGCACCATCCGCCCCGCGTCCAGTAAACGATGAGGCTGGCGCCCTTCAGCAGGGCTGATCGCCCCTTCGCCATCCATCTTCCGCAGCGCAGCCTTGACATCCTCCCCAGCCTCCACGGCGAGTTGATTGGCCCGTTGGGCCTCCCGGTCGGCGGGCTTCATGCCCTGCCACTCGACTGGAATGGCAGCGAGCATCCGGATCGACAGCGGGAGGGCACGACGGTTCTCCTGGGTCAAAGAAGAGATCCGCGCCTTGAGTTCGTCCGCCAGCTCCAGGGCTTCAGTGTCACCAAACTGACTTGCGGCGAATTGATCGACGATACGCCGCGCTGCTGACTTCTTCTCTTCAGACCGGGTTCCGTCAGCGAAGAGCGCCTTCATGTCTTCACGAACCGTGGGGGCCTTGCTCGCCGCCATGGAATTCAACTGACCATCAGAGCTGGCGCCCGACATCCGGCTGAGTTCAGTGCTGCCTGGGGGCTCATGGCCGCCGCTGACGGACGCCTCCGAAGGTGCTTGGCGCACAACCAGGGGCTGCGTAAGTTGCTGCGTATGATCCCCGCTCGGCCCAGTCCGCCGGGACTGAACAGGCACTGCTTGCGCGGGCGACCAATCCACGCTGCTGACCAGGCGCGTCACCTCCCGCATGTGCGCTGCACGCTGCGCATCGGAGCCAAACCGCTGGCTCACCGTCTGCCCCGCCGCGAGGCCAGCCTGCTGGGGAGTGATCAAGCCCTTTTGGATGAGCAAGTCCACCGCGGCCTGGCGGCGGTGATCGCGCTGCTGCAGCCGATCCTGGCTACCACCGTGGTACTTCGCATCCTTGCTGATGGTGCGCTTGTTTTGGCGCAGCGCCTCAAGGAACACGCGGTTATCCTTTTCGATGAGCCGCAGTTCGACCTCCGCCTGCGGGTATCGGTTCCGCATCTGCGCCATCAGGCGCTGCACGTTGGCCTGCGTTAGCCCGCTGTGCTCCTTGCCGATTTCCAGGCGCATGCCGGCGCGAAACATGCCGGATGACGTAATCGAACCTGTTGCCATGGGCCATCCTCCTTGAATCAATCGGGCCGAATCAGACCTTGACCATCAGGTCGGGCGTCACACCCGACGCATGCGGCTCCAAGGGCGCTGAAACCGCAGCCCCCAGATCCAGGAGCCGGTTCATCCCCAGGATCACATCACCCAGCAGTACCGCCAGATCCTGCGGATCCAGATCCTGGGCCGGCAGCACGCCGCTGAGCACGAGATCGCCATTGGCCATGTCCATGGAGAAGCGAATGCCGTGATGGGGCCACTCGTGCTGGATCTGAAGCGCTGCATAAACCCAGACCGGATGACGGTGTGCCTGCAGCAGTCGCACAGCCGCATTGATTTCCCCCACGGCCGGTTCAACGGTGATGCTCAGCTGCCGCACGGCCTGCGTGGCGTGGGCGAGTTCGAACATCAGGCTCATTGGCAAACCCTGAGCCGCGGTCTCACCCAATTCACCCAGTGCCTCTTGCACATCCAAACCCACCAGTTCACACGCGCGGCACACACGGGCTAACAGATCCAGTCCGTCGATCATCGGAACCCTTTCGGAAAGCGGCCGGAACGCGTCCGGCAACGTTGATCCGCAATACTCCCCCGGTACGACCGATCCTGTCAATTCAGGACAACGGACGCGCCCCATCGGCATGTCACTCGAGCGGCATAGCCCCGCCAGGTGGTCGCAGGAGTTCCCCTAG
>JAIYCN010000103.1 GCA_027487995.1 Rubrivivax sp.
CTGCCAAGGCTAACCCTGACGGGCACAGCACTGCCGTGGTCAGTGGCCCGCATGGAGTCGCGCTCTGGTCGCTCGAGTGGCTGGGGTGGAAGGAACGCCTGCCCCAGATCGAGCAATGGACATCGGAACCCTCGGTGGCCCGTACCTTGGCCGACCAGGACATCACCGCCAAGCGCCTGGTGGCGCCGGGGCCTCGCGCATTGGCCGCCGCCGCAGCCCACACCAACCTCCTGCAATTCGACCTGACCCCCAGGATGAAGGGCTCGCGGGCGGTGCTGGCCGCATGGGCCACCTTCAAGGAACCGCGCCTGCGCGTCCTACGGTGGGGGCTGGTGGCCTTGCTGCTCATTCAGGTCGTCGGTCTGAACATAAGCGCCTGGCAGGCACGGCGCGACGTCCTGGCAGTTCAAGCCCGTGGTGAACAACTGCTTCGGGAGGCCTTTCCGTCCGTGAAGGTGGTGGTCGACCCCGCAGTGCAGATGGAGCGCGAACTGACCGCCCTTCGTCGAGCCAGCGGCCAGCCCGGCCCCACCGACTTGGAAACGTGGATTGACCTGTTGGCCGGCATCTGGGCAGGCCAGCCTGAACCGCTGATCAAGCTGCAGTGGGACACGCAAGGCCTGAAGCTCGACGCCAGCCAATGGCCCGCCGAATTCATTCCGGTGATCGAGGACCATGCGCGCCAACAAGGTTGGCAAGCCCGATTGGAGGGCAACACACTCCGGTTGAGCCGCTCCACTGGCGCACGCTGAACTGCAAGACCGTGCCATGAACAACGCTCTTGAACTCCTGAAGCAACGCTGGGCCGGTCTGGCGCCACGAGAACAAACGCTGGTGAAGTTGGCCGCCTTCGCGGTGGGTCTTCTGCTGCTGTGGTCGCTGGGCTTGAAGCCCGCACTGTCAACCCTGCGCACCGCACCACAACAACGTGCCCAGGCACAAGCCACAGTGGATCGCATGCAGGCTCAAGCGGCAGAGGCTGCACTGTTGCGCGGCGGTGCCGGAGCGGCCGGTGCCACGCAAGAACCCGTGCGCACCATGGAGACCGGCGTGGACGACGCCACTCGGGCGCTGCTGATGGCGGCGCTGGGGGAGAGCACCCGG
The DNA here is from genome assembly GCA_027487995.1 of Rubrivivax sp. Lineage (GTDB taxonomy): Bacteria > Pseudomonadota > Gammaproteobacteria > Burkholderiales > Burkholderiaceae_C > RFTU01. The sequence continues at coordinate 1,105 of JAIYCN010000103.1, forward strand.
GTCGATGCGCAGGGGCGCCATGTGACGGTCACGTTCGATGGTGTGTCGGGCGAGCAGGCGCGCCAGGCCTTGCAGACCCTGCGCTCCCGGTTGCAGGCTCAGTTGATCGAGGCGGAGTTGGCCCCGTCGCAGGAGGGTTTGCGTGGCCGCTTCCGGTTTGAATGGACCGCAGGCTGAGCGGGTCTCCCCGCGAGAAGAGGTCCGCGCCGTGGGCGACCGGCGCGGCAGGGCGGCCGCTTTCTCGCTGGTCAGCCGCAGCGGGTCTTCTGTTGGGCGCACTCGTCGCCCTGGGCCTGTATGCACCGGCAGCGTGGCTGTCGGATGCGATGGCCCGCTTGACGCAAGGCCGGGTGCTGTTGATCGAGCCCCAGGGCACCGTATGGCATGGGCAGGCCACGCTTGGTCTGGGCTCGGGGCCGGACAGCCCTGGCGTGGCCACATTGCCGGGTCGCGTGCACTGGCACCTGGGCCTGGTGTGGCCCTCCGGATTCACACCCGCGGTCATGGTGCATCTGGAGCACCCCGGTGTGCTGTCGCAGCCATTGAGATGGCACCTCATGCGACAAGCCGGTGGTTGGCAAGTGGCCCTCCAACCCGGCAGCGCTCCCGGCATTCCAACCCTGCAGGCGCCGGCCACATGGCTGACCGGGTTGGGTGCCCCCTGGAACACCTTGCAACCTTCAGGACGCCTCAGTCTGGAGATCCAACAGTTGCAGTGGGGATTCACGCCGGGGGCGCCACCTTCTGCACAAATGGCGCTGCGCCTCGTTATCCTCAACGCCGCCTCTCGCGTGTCCACGCTGCCGGTTTTGGGCCACTACGAGTTCACCATCCAGGGCGGGCCGGACATGGCGCTTGCCCTGACGTCACGCGCAGGCAGCTCGCTGTTGCTGGAGGGGCAAGGCCGCTGGACACCGGGACGGCAGGTCGAATTTCGCGGTCAGGCCTCGGCCGCGCCCGGCCGGGAAGAGGCACTGTCCAATCTGCTGAATATCATCGGGCGTCGCGAGGGTGCACGCTCGATCATCGCGCTGGGCAGGCCCCTCGAGGCCCGGCCCGCCACCGCACCCCTTGAGTGACGCAAGATCCATCATGAGCAAGACACTTCGGAATCCGACGCCGCACCCGCTGCTGCCCACCCTTGCTGCGGCGGTGGTGGCCTGCTGGCCGGTGGCCCAGGACGCCACGGCACAACAGTCCGCGAACCCCGGCAACGCGCGCACCGCAGCGCAAGGGTCTTCGGCTGCGCGCAACAGCGAGCCGGTGACACTGAACTTCGTCAACGCCGACATCGAGTCCGTGGCGCGTGCCATCAGCGTGATGATCAATCGGCCCATCGTGGTGGATCCGCGCGTGAAGGCGCCCATCACGCTGTATGCCGAGCGTCCCATTCCGGTTGCCGAGGCCTACCTGAATTTCCTCTCGGCGCTGCGCGGCTCGGGCTTTTCGATGGTGGAGTCCGGCGGATTGCTGAAGATCCTGCCCGAGGCCGAGGCGAAGATCCAGGCAGGCACCGTCGGTGTGAATGAGGTGGATGCCCGGGGTGACCAGATCGTCACGCAGATCTTCCGGCTTAGCCACGAACAAGCCAACAACCTCGTGGCCGTGCTGCGCCCGCTGATCAGCCCCAACAACACGATCAACGTCAGTCCCGGCAACAACAGCCTGGTCATTACCGACTATGCCGACAACCTGCAGCGCATCGCCCGCATCGTGGCCGCGCTGGATCAACCCTCTGCTACCGACCTGGAGGTGATCCCCATCCGCCACGCCGTGGCCAGCGACCTGGCCGCCGTGGTGCAGCGTGTGGCCGAAGGCGGCGCTGCTGCGGTACCCGGCGCGCCTGCAGCCGCAGGCCCCGGCGGGGTTTCCGTCTTGGCCGACCCCCGCACCAACAGCCTGATCGTGCGGGCACCCAACGCCGCACGACTCAACCAGATCAAGTCCGCCGTCCAGATGCTGGACCGGCCGCTTGAAGGACAGGCCGCCAAGGGCAACATCTGGGTGGTCTACCTGAAGAACGCCGATGCCACACGCCTGGCCACTGTGCTGCGCGCTGCGTTTGCCGCAGCTGGTGGACCTGCCGCCGCGGGCGGAGGTGCGGCTTCGCTGCTCAATCCTGGCGCGTCACCCGCCACCTTGCCCACCGCGCCCGCGCAGAGCGGTGGCGCCGCCGGCATCGGCGGGCTGAGTGCCCAATCCACGTCGCCCGTTCAGGGCAGCGCAGCGCCTTCCACCGGTGGTTTCATTCAAGCCGACCCCGCCACCAACGCCCTCGTCATCACCGCCAGCGAACCGCTGTACCGGCAGATTCGCGCGGTCATCGACCAATTGGACTCACGCCGCGCCCAGATCTACGTCGAGTCCCTGATCGTCAAGATCGACGCCACCAAGGCCGCCGAGTTCGGCATCCAATGGCAGGGCGTGCTGGGTCAGAAGGGCGACCGCAACGTGGTCGTCGGGGGCACGAACTTTGGAGCCGGCGGCAACAACATCGTCAACCTGCAGTTGGGTGCCGCCAGCGGCACCATCACCACTCCGCCCGGTGCCGGCCTGAACCTGGGCCTGATCCGCATGACCGGAGGGGTCTACGGGCTGGCCTCGCTCGCGCGCTTCCTTGAAACGCAGGCCGGCGCCAACGTGCTGTCCACTCCCAATCTCGTGGCGCTGGACAACGAGGAAGCCAAGATCGTGATCGGCCAGAACGTGCCCTTCGTCACCGGCAGCTTCACCAATACCGTGGGCGGCACCGGCGCCATCAACCCCTTCCAGACCATTGAACGCCGAGACGTGGGCCTGACCCTGCGAATCCGCAGCCAGATCGGCGAAGGCGGCACCGTGCGCATGCAGGTGTTCCAGGAGAACTCCAATGTGGTGCCCGGCGCCACCACAACAGCCGGCCCCACCACGGACAAGAGCTCCATCGAAACCTCGGTGGTGGTGGACGATGGTCAGATCATCGTGCTGGGCGGTCTGCTCAAGGAAGAGTTCACCGACGGTGAAGACCGCGTGCCGGGCTTGGGTGGCCTGCCCGTGGTGGGCTCCCTGTTCCGCAGCGAAAACAAGCGCCGCGTGAAGAGCAACCTGATGGTATTCCTGCGTCCGGTGGTGATGCGCACCCAGCAGTCGGCCGACTCCATCACCCTGGACCGCTACGACGCCATCCGCGCGCAGCAGCTTCAGATGGCGCCTTCTGGTGCCAACCTGCTCAACGACGAAGCGCGTCCGCTGCTGCCGGGCCTGACGGGCGCGCCGCGCCCAGCACCAGCGGTACCCGCAGCACCAGCCGCCCCTCAACCCAGCACGGCACCGGCGCCCGTTCCAGCGGCGGCCAGTGCGGTGCCCATGCCGGTGTTCCCAACGGGCGCCAACCCACCTGCACCTTCAGCCGTGGCCCCTGCACCTTCAGCCGTGGCCCCCGCGCCAGCCTCAGCGCCCGCAGCCGCACCCACGCGCCCACCGGTGGTCATTCCTCGTGGCGGCACGCGGGTACCGATGAACCCGGACGGCACGCCGGCCATCCCGCCGGCACTTCCGTCGGACCGCTGAGGGGCCTTGCGCGATGGCTGCCCGCTTCCCCCTGCCCTATGGATTTGCCAAGTCACAGCGGGTGCTGCTCGAGGACGATGGTCGTCAACGCACCCTGCTGATCTCGGAGAAGACCGGCTGGCCTGCGATGGCCGAGGTGCGCCGTCTGCACGCGCACGCGGCGATCGCCGAGGTGGATGACGACCAACTCGACCGCCGCATCGCCCAGGCCTATGCCGGCGGCGACAGCGACGCCGCAGCCGTGGTAGGTGAAGTGGAGAGCGCCGTTGACCTCTCCAGGATGCTGCAGGACTTGCCCGCCGTGGAAGACCTGCTGGAAGCGGCGAACGACGCGCCCATCATCCGAATGCTCAATGCGTTGCTGACACAGGCCGCGAAGGACGGCGCCAGCGACATCCACATCGAGCCCTATGAGCGCGCCAGTTCGGTGCGCTTCCGCGTGGACGGCACGCTGCGGGAGGTGGTGCAACCCAATCGCGCGCTGCACGCCGCGCTGATCTCGCGCCTGAAGATCATGGCCGAGCTCGACATCGCGGAAAAACGGTTGCCGCAAGACGGCCGTATTTCGCTGCGCATTGGCGGACGCGCAGTGGATGTGCGCGTGTCCACCCTGCCCAGTGCCCACGGCGAACGTGCCGTGCTGCGTCTGCTCGACAAGGGCGAGGCCCGCTTCACCCTTCAGGGCCTGGGCATGGCCAATGAGGTGCTCAAGCCCTTCGAGGCACTGGTGCAGCAACCCCACGGCATCGTGCTGGTCACCGGCCCCACCGGCAGCGGCAAGACCACCACGCTGTATGCGGCGTTGCAGACCCTGGACACCAGCACCACCAACGTACTGACGGTGGAAGACCCGATCGAATACGAGTTGCCCGGTATCGGCCAGACGCAGGTCAACGCCAAGATCGACCTCACCTTCGCCAAGGCCCTGCGCGCCATCCTGCGGCAAGACCCGGACGTGATCATGATCGGCGAAATCCGCGACTTCGAAACCGCGCAGATCGCGATCCAAGCTTCGCTCACCGGTCACCTGGTGCTGGCCACGCTGCACACCAACGACGCCCCCAGCGCGGTCACCCGTCTCACCGACATGGGTGTCGAGCCATTTCTGCTGTCGAGTTCTTTGCTGGGCGTGCTGGCTCAACGGCTGGTGCGCAAGCTCTGCCCGCACTGCAAGCGGCAGGATGAGCACGGCCTGTGGCACCCGGTAGGCTGCGCCGAGTGCGGCCACACGGGCTACAAGGGCCGCACGGGCGTGTACGAGCTTATGACGGCTGACGCTTCCGTGCGCGAACTCATCCATAACCGGGCGGCGGAGAGCGCCCTTGAGAAGGCCGCGGTGGCAGCCGGCTTGCGCCCCATGCGGGACGATGGCCAACGCCTGGTGGGTTTGGGTGTCACGTCCGCAGAGGAAGTGCTGCGCGTGACGCGGGAATAAGCGCCGCGCGCGCCACGCCACACTGCCACCATGCCTGCCTACCGTTACGAAGCCCTGGACGCCAAGGGGCGCATCGTCAAGGACCTCATCGAGGCCGACAGCGAACGCGCTGCGCGCCAGCAATTGCGCACGCGGCAGTTGGTACCCATGGCGGTTTCAGCGGTGGTGTCGACCGCAGAGGAGGCACGCACCGCCTCGGTCTTCAAGCGACGGGTCTTCAGCCCGGCAAGCCGCACCGTGTGGACGCGCCAACTGGCTGGGCTGCTGGTGTCGGGCTTGCCGCTGGAACGTGCGCTGACCGCCTTGATGGACGAAGCCGAAGACCGGGCACAGCGCGAACTGCTGGCCCTCCTTCGCAGTGAAGTGAATGGCGGTGCGCCTTTCGCGCAGGCCCTTGCGCGTGCGCCCCGTGAATTCGACGATGTGTACCGCGCTGTGGTAGCTGCAGGTGAACAGACCGGTGCCCTCGGACAGGTGCTGGAAAGCTTGGCCGACGACCTGGAAGCGCAGCAGGCCCTCAAGGCCAAGCTGCTGGCGGCCACGCTCTACCCCGCCATCGTCTCGATGCTCTCAGTGGTGATCGTCATCTTCCTGGTGACCTATGTGGTGCCGCAGGTGGCCAGTGTGTTCACCGGCTCCAAACGCGCGCTGCCCGGATTGACCGTGATGATGCTGGCCATCAGCGACTTCATCCGTCACCAGGGCTGGGTGCTGCTGGGCGTGATCGTGGCGTCGGCGGTCGGCGTGCGCGTCGCCCTGAAGGTGCCCGCCTTGGCGCTGCGCGCGGACGCCGCGTGGTTGCGTATTCCCCTGGTGGGTCGCCTGGCACGCGGCTACAACAGTGCCCGCTTTGCCGGCACACTGGCCATGCTGGCCGGTGCGGGCGTGCCCATCCTCAAGGCCCTGCAGGCCGCGGCCGAAACGCTGTCCAACCGCGCGATGAAGGACGATGCACTGCAGGCCTTGGTGCAGGTGCGCGAAGGCGCGCCCTTGGCGAGCGCGCTGGCCGACAAGCGCCGCTTCCCCGGCCTTCTGGCCATGTTCGCCCGCCTGGGCGAGCAAACCGGCAACCTGCCCCTGATGCTGCAACGCGCGGCCACGCAACTGGGTGGCGAGGTGCAGCGCCGTGCGATGGCGCTGGCCACCATCCTCGAGCCACTGTTGATCGTGGGCATGGGCGGCATGGTCATGCTGATCGTGCTGGCCGTGCTGCTGCCCATCATCCAGCTCAACACCTGGGTGCGCTGACGGATCCGTCCAACTCCCAAGGGCGCGCAGTAGTGCCCCAAGCGCGGCACTCGGCCAGTGCTCGGGTAGACCACTAAGGGTCCACACCCATATACCATACTGATTTAGTAGGATTTGACTCTGCGACTGCGTATGGAAGTGCGAACCATTGCGCGCCGTACGCAGCCTCGAGATGCTCTGCGGGAACTCCCGTTCAAAAGTCCAAGCCCGGCGATCGCATGGCTACCCGGTCACGTCGCGAGCTGCAAACTTAGTGGAGTCTGCAGGCACTTCGGAAACCCCCGAATTGAGGGGTTCAGCGATTGAAACCAGATCCCTATCCTCCAGATCGACTCGCACAGTCCATCACCAAGGAGGAGACATGAGAGAAACCGAGCAGGGCCAAGCCCTCACCCCAAAACAGGAAGAAGGCGTTGATCGACGCTCGTTCCTGACCTACACGATCGCCGGCTCCACACTCAGCCTTGGCGCGAGTATGGTCAGCGAGGCGCAGGCACAACTGTCCGTGCCGAACTTGCTGGGGTCATTGCCCCTCAATGCAGTAGCATCGGGGACGCTGCCGCTGACGCCGCCCGACACCACCGACTTCTTCGATGTCGGTGACTCGATCAATTTACCCTCGCAGTTGACGATGCCCTTGGTGCGCATCGACATTGTGAAGGTGGAGAACCCCGACCCGACCAAGCAGACTCGTGTGCGGTTGTGGTTGCCCCGGTTGGAGCAGGGCAACGGAACATCCACCAGCATTGCGATCATGTTGGCCGAAGAACTGGGCTTGAACCTGGACCAGGTTGAAGCCCCTCTGGAAATTGCTCGCAACGAGCTGAGCGCCAACCAGATCACAGGCGGCTCGGCCAACACTCGCGCCTTCGACCTGCCCATGCCGCTGCTGGCTGCCAAGGCGAGGACGCGTCTGCTCACCGCCGCCGCACTGCAGTTCAACACAAGGCCCGAACTCATCCGCATGGAAACCGGCGGCGTCCTGCTGCTGCCCACCGGCGCTCGGGTGTCCATGGGTCAACTCAGCGCTGCCGCCGCAGCCCTGCCGGCCGGGCTACCCGAGCTGGTCAAGCCGCCGGTCGCTACCCCAGGTGTTCCGGGGGTGTCAGGCTTGCGCAAGACCAGCTTCCGCCTCATCGGCAAGAAGCACCGCCGACTTGATGCACGCGACATCGTCACCGGCAAGAAGCGGTACTCGATGGACCTCACGAGCACCGCTGAGTGGAACGCCAGCCAGCCCGATGACCGCAAGGCGCCGTTGCGCGCCGATGGCAAGGGTGCATTGGACATTGCCAAGCCCACCATGATGTTGATGCCTCCGCGGATCAACATGGCCGCGCTCGAGGTGCTCAACGAGGGCGACGTCAAGCGCATGCCCGGCGTGATCGCCGTGGTGAAGATCCCCAAGGGTGGTGCCACGGTCCCCTATCCCCCGGGCGTCGCGGTGATGGCCGAAACCTTCGGCCAGGCCTGGGATGCTGCGCGAGCCCTCAAGGTGAAGTGGGAAGGCACCCAGAACGGGAGCGGCACCTACATTTCGGGTGGCTCCCTGAAGGCCGGCGTGGACAACAACTCGTCCATCAACACCGCCATCCGCAATGGAATCCTGCCCATGCCCAAGCTGCCAGCTGGCGTGCGCTATGTCGAAGGCGAGTTCACCTACCCCGCGGCGGTGGCGGCCACCCTGGAAGTGGAGTGCGCCATCGTTGATGTCGGCGTCGTCAAGAAGGGGTTCACGGAAATCTGGGCAGGCCTGCAGTGCCCTCAGGCCACGCAGAATGCGGTCGCTCTCGACCTGGCCCTTAACCCGCTGAGCATCCGCACCAATGTGATCGCCAGCGGCGGATCCTTTGGTCGCCGCCTGTTTTGGGATCCCGTGCAATGCGCGGCTTACGTGTCCAAGGTGACCGGGCACGTGTGCAAGCTGATGTACCACCGCTCGGACGACATGCGGCATACCCGCGGCCGCCCGCAACAGAATCAGCGCCTGCAGGCGGCCGTCGTCGCCAATCGCGTCGTGCAGTTCACGCAGTTCTCCGCCAGCCCCAGGCTGGACACGCGTCACGGCTATGGCGACGTCCTGACGGCAGTTGCCGTCTCGGCGCCGGCGCAGATCACGAGTGCGGCGGGCATCGTCCCTGGACAGACTCCTGGCACGGTGGCCGTGGAGCAGTTCTTCTACAAGACCATGGTGGCCTCGCCCTACAACTGGGGGCTTCAGAACAAGCAGCTGCTACCGCTGAACAACGTCATCATGAACACGGTGTCGTACCGTTCGGTGCACATCATGCCGGCGCGCTCCTGCGAGGAGATGCTGGTGGATGAACTGGCCGAAGCCACCGGCATGAGCCCCCTGGGTTTCCGCATGCGCTATCTGCGCCTGGAGCGCGCCCGCAAGGTGCTGCAGAAGGCCTACGAAATGTCAGGCTGGGAAAAGTACAACCATAGGGCGATGAAAGACCAAGGTCGAGCCCTGGGCTTGGCCGTACACCAGGAGGCGAAGTCGTTCACGGCCTGCGTGGTGGAAGTCCAGGTACCGAAGGGCTTTAAACCACTGCTTGAGAACGAGACTGTGATCGGCCCCATCGTCAACGGACAGACCCAGGGCATCAAGGTCATCAACGCCTGGATCGCCGTCGATGTGGGCAAGCCGGTCAACTACAGCGGCTTGCGTGCGCAATTCGAAGGCGGTCTGGCCGAGTCGATCTCCCTGGTGCTTGATGCCGGCCTGAACTTCAAGGACGGTTTGCCTGTGGAGTTCAGCTACAACAACTACCGTCTGGCCCGTATGAGCAACTTCCCGCCGGTAAAGATGTACATCTTCCCGAACATCGGCGACGAAACCGGCGGTGCCGGTGAGGTAGGCATGTCCGCAGCGGCCGGCGCCATCGGCAACGCCTATCGCCGCGCCACGGATAACAAACCACGTGTCTTCCCGCTCAACGGTCTGACGAAGATCGACACCACCAGCGACCAATTCCCCAAGGCCGGCACGCTCCCCCCCAAGCCTGCCACCTTCCGCTAATCAGGAGTACAGAAAATGGCATTCACTCTCAACGTCAACGGCAAGGATCATGTCCTTCCCGACAACACCCCAGGCGACATGGCCGTCCTTTGGGCGCTTCGCGACATTCTCTTCATCAATGGCCCGAAATACGGCTGCGGTGTAGATGCCTGTAAGGCCTGTACCTGCTTGGTCGACGGCGTCAAGCAGACCATCTGCTCGATGTCGGTGGCAACCGCGCAGGGCAAGAAAATCGTCACGATCGAGGGCCTGTCGGACATGGCCAAGAAATTGGGCATCGCGGTGGAGGAACTCCACCCTGTCCAAAAGGCTTGGCTGGATCTTGATGTGGCCCAGTGCGGCTTCTGCCAAGCGGGTCAGATCATGGCGGCGGTCGATCTGTTGAAGACATTCCCGAAACCCACCGATGCGCAAATCAATGCGGCCATGGACAACGTCTGCCGTTGCGGCACCTACGACCGCATCCGCAATGCAATCAAGAAGGCTTCCGGACAGCCCTACAACACCGAGTACGACGTCAATGTAGCGCCGGTGTACTGAAACAGACGATCCAGCCATCCGAGCGATCGAACGATCGCGTAGCCGGATGGGTCGGACACTCCGAGGGCCTGCACACGCAGGCCCTTTTTTGCTTTCTGTGGCTCACCCCATGAGCCACCCCCGCTCTAGACTTCCCCTATGAGCACCTCCCTCGACGGCCGCTTGGTCGTAGCCATCTCTTCTCGCGCCCTCTTCAACTTTGAAGAGGAGAACCGCGTGTTCGAAGCCCAAGCCGACCGCGAGTACCGCGCCTTGCAGCGCCAGCGCCTGCACGAACCCGCATTGCCGGGCGTGGCCTTTTCACTGGTGCGCAAGCTGCTGGACTTCAAGAGCAGCCAAGATGGCAAACCCTTGGTGGAGGTGGTGATCCTTTCCCGCAACGACCCCACCTCGGGGCTTCGGGTCTTCCGCTCCGCACAGCACTATGGCCTTCCCATTGAGCGGGGTGTGTTCACGCGGGGGCGCAGCCCCTGGAGCTACCTGCGCCCCTTGTCGGCCCATCTGTTTCTCTCGGCCAATGAAGAGGATGTGTGTTCTGCGCTCAAGGCCGGCGTCCCCGCCGCGCGCGTGTGGCCCCAATCGGCGCCGGCCTCGGCCGAATTCCCTAACGAAGTGCGCATCGCCTTCGATGGTGATGCAGTCCTGTTCTCCGACGAGGCCGAACGGGTCTTCCGCGAAGGCGGCCTGCCGGCTTTCCAGGCCCATGAACGGGACCGTGCCACGGAACCCCTGCCTGACGGCCCCTTCAAGCCCTTCCTCGCGGCCCTGCACCGCCTGCAGCAGATGCCTGGGCTGGAAGGCCGCATTCGCACCGCCCTGGTCACGGCCCGCAGCGCGCCGGCTCATGAGCGCGCCATCCGCACGCTCATGGAATGGGACATCGACGTCGATGAGGCGCTGTTCCTCGGTGGCTTGGCCAAGGGCGCCTTCCTGAAGGAATTCAAGCCCGACCTCTTCTTCGATGACCAGACCGGCCACATCGAGAGCGCAGCAGCTCACGTGCCGGCGGGCCACGTCTCGGCGGGCGTGGCCAACGAGTGAACGCGGTCACGCGGGTTCACGGGGCAAACACACCAGCGGTGTGCGGCCGACGGCCGCACCTCCACCTCAAAGCAGCCGGTCCGCCCCAAAGCGGCGCAGTGCGGCCAGGTCCAACACCTGCAGCCCGCCGTACTCCACCCGAATGAAGCCCGCCGCCGTCAATGCCTTGAGTGATTCATTCACGCGCTGGCGGGACAGCCCCACCAGGTACGCCAATTCCTGTTGCGTGATGCGCAGCAGGTCGCCCACCAGCGGGTACAGCACCGGGTTGAACAGCGCAGCCAAACTGCGCGCCACGCGCACATCCGGGTCGCTGATGCGGTCGGCTTCGCGCGCCGCAATGAATTGGCTCAAGCGTTCATTGAGCTGGTTCATCACATAGCGGTTGAAGGGAATGCTGGATTCCAGCAGCCAGTTGAACGTAGCCGCCGGCAAGCCCGCCACCACGGTGCGCCGCAGGGCCTCGATGTTGTAGCGGTAGGGTTCGCGCTTGAGCAGCGTGCCCTCACCGAACCAGGCACCCGGCGGGATGCCCGTGAAGGTGATGGAAAAGCCCACGGACGAGTCATTGCTCATCTTCATCAGGCCATCAAGCACCCCAAACCAGTAGTTGGCCGGCCGGCCCACCTTGCAGATGGCGTCGCCCGGCAGGGCATCGACCAAGCGCAGGTCGATGAGCGCCCGTTCACGTTGTGCCGAGGTCAACAAATCCAGCCACGGGATGGCGTGCTCGTCGCCGGCCTGAACGCCGCGCGCGCGTTGAATCAGCGGCAATGACCCACTGATCTGCAAGGTCGATGAAAGCTTGGACACCGTACGGCTCAATCCTAGGGTAAGCCCCCCTCGAAAAGACCCTTAATTGTCGCCCAAACGACATCATGACGTCAAAGCCTTCCCTAGGATCGCGCAGTTTTGTGAAACAGGAGACGCACGGTGCAATCCACCTTCGTCCAATTGCTGCTCGAACACGCTGCCCAGCGCCCCTCGGCTCCTGCGCTGCGTGAAAAGGAATACGGCATCTGGCAGACCACCACGTGGCTGCAGTTGGCTGATCTCGTGCGCGCCATGGCCGGCGGCTTGGCGGCGGCCGGCCTCAAGCGTGGCCAACACATCGTGGTGATTGGTGACAACCGCCCACGCCTGTATGCCTCGATGCTGGCTGCGCAGGCCTTGGGTGCGATTCCGGTACCGCTGTACCAGGACGCCGCGGCTGCCGAATACGTCTTCCCCATCAACAACGCCGAAGTCGCTTTCGCGGTCGCTGAAAACCAGGAACAGGTGGACAAACTGCTGGAGCTGCGCGAACAGTGCCCGCAGTTGGGCCACATCTGGTTCGACGATGACCGTGGCCTGCGCAACTACCAGGAACCGGGTCTGACGTCTGTCGACTCGTTGATCGAGGCCGGGCGCGCCTTCAACGCATCGAACAGCGGCTTCTTTGATGTCGAAGTGAAGAAGGCGCAGCCGCACGATGTGGCCGCGATGTTCTTCACCTCCGGCACCACGGGCAACCCCAAGGGCGTCGTTCACACCCACCACACGCTGCTGGACCGCGCCCGCGCAGGCGCCGACTTCGACAAGCTCAGCAGCAGCGAAGAAGTGCTGGCCTATCTGCCGCCGGCCTGGATCGGCCAGAACATCTTCAGCTATGCGCAGTGGTTGGCCTGCGGCTATGTGGTGAACTGCCCGGAGAGCGGCGCCACGGTGATGATCGACCTCAAGGAGATCGGCCCCACCTACTACTTCGCACCTCCGCGCATCTTTGAAGGCCTGCTGACCAGCGTGATGATCCGCATGGAAGATGCAGGCTCGCTCAAGCGCCGCATGTTCCACTACTTCATGGACGTGGCGCGCCGAGTGGGCCCGCAGCTCATGGACGGCAAATCCGTGAGCGCCAGCGACGCCCTGCTCTACAAGCTGGGTGACCTGTTCGTGTACGGTCCGCTGCGCAACACCCTCGGGCTGTCGCGCGTGCGCGTGGCCTACACCGCCGGTGAAGCCATCGGCCCGGACCTCTTCAATTTCTACCGCGCCATTGGCGTGAACCTCAAGCAGCTCTACGGCTCCAC
>JAIYCN010000035.1 GCA_027487995.1 Rubrivivax sp.
CCGGTCACGATGGTCACGAAGGCGGAGATTTCACTTGGGACTTCACCCACCTCGCGTCCCACCCGCTGGCCACCGCAGCCTGTGCGCTCATGGTCGGCGCCGCGCTCTGGGCCGGAGTCAATTTCCTCCGCACCCGCCGCGCCAGCCGCGTGACGGGACGGAAGTAAGTTGCCCTGCGAGCGTCCCGCACCGCCCCGGTCCTTGCGCCGGGGCTTTTTATTTATCCGAAGCCGTGGTGGCAGGCGGTGAGCCACCGCGGCTGAATCTTCCGGGCCGGAACACCGCGTTGCTGGTGCGATACGGGACACGGAGGCGTTCCAGCAGTTGACGCACCGCCGGTTCGTCCGGCGCCAGCAGCCGGTTGGGCTCGGCGCATAGCGGCAGGTGCTCGTTGCCGAAAGCCCAGCCTACCCCCGCGGCGGCGGACGGCGCGAGCGCGAGGGAGACCTCGACCACGGGCTCTTCCTCCTGGCTAAGGACGTAACGGGCGTTGGCGGTCTCGAAGACCGTATCCCCCGCACGCAGGGGAGCCGGGGCCGCACAGCGGAACGCCCGGCCGTCCGCGGCTACGGCCTGCCAGGTGGGCGTGGCGAGATCCCGCCGGCCGAGCGGCACCGTCACGGCCGGTCGATCGGCATCGAAGGAGGTCAATGGACCCGAAATCAGTTGCATGGCCGAAGGGAAGCCGTCGGCTGGGGGAACCACAAGACCCGCTTGCCGCGCCAAGCGCCGGGTGAGCTTGGCCGGTGGAACGAAAGTTGAAAAAAATGGTCCGTTGGGATGCGTTGGCCTGAAGTTTGCTTATCAGGGAGCGTCTCGTTGTTCCCAATCCCTCATCCACCATGAACCATAAACTCACCCTTGTTCTTCTTGCTGCTGCCGTCGCCCTCCCCGCCCGGGGGCAGGCGCCGGCCCCGGCCGCGGCTCCCGCCGTGGCGATCACGGCCACCGGCACCCTGACCACGCAGTACATGTTCCGCGGCCAGCGGCTGAACGCCGGCGGCTTCCAGCCCACCATCGAGGCCGCCGCGGGCGACTTCACCGCCGGGGTCTGGGGCAACTTCGTCATCGACGATCAGGTGCCGGGCAGCTCGGACCCGGAGCTGGACCTCTACGGATCTTACACGACCAGCCTGGGCAAGGACCTCTCGCTCGCCCCGGGCTTCACGCTCTACACCTATCCCAAGGCGGACAAGGGCGCGGGTTTCTACAAGTCCACCTTCGAGCCGAACATCGCCCTGAACTACACGGTAGAGGGGATCAAGTTCACGCCCAAGGTGTACTACGATGTCACGCTGCGCGGCGCGACCTACGAGGTCACGGCCGCCTACGCGGTGGCGCTGAAGGACCTGGGTACCGAGCTCGCCCTGACGGCGCAGCTGGGCACCTTCCTGCTCAAGGACGCGGCCAACGGCAGCTCGCCCGCGGTCAAGTCCTGGGGTGACTACTGGCTGGTTGGCGCTTCGCTGCCGGTCCAGGTGAATAAGGAGTCGAAGGTGATTCTGGGCGTGGCCTATACCGAGGGTCGCGATGCCTTCCTCAAGCAGGGCAACACGCCCAAGGCCGTGAACACCCTGGCCGTCGGCCGCTGGGTGGCCTCCCTGGGCTACTCGGTCTCCTTCTGACGACCCCCGACGGAATCCGAGCGGCGCTCCGGAAATCCGGGCGCCGCTTTTTTGCGCCCGGTCAGGTCGACTTCGCTCTGGCCTTGGGTCGCAGGGCCGGCGAACTTCCGGGATTCCTCCTCTATGAAAGTCGGCATTGTCGGTGCATCCGGTTACTCTGGTGAAGTCCTGGTCAAACTGCTCCTGGCGCACCCGCAGGTGCAGTTGGCGGCGGTCACGTCCCGCAGTCAGGCGGGCAAGCGGCTGGCCGCGGTGATCCCGGCCCTGCGCGGGGTGGACCGGGGCCTGCAGTTCACGGATTCCGACGCGGCCGCGCTGGCGGCCTCCGATCTGGACCTGCTGTTCCTGGCCCTGCCCCACGGTGCCGCCGCCGCCTACGCGCGGGTCCTGGTGGCCGCGGGCAAGCGGGTCATCGACCTGAGCGCGGACTTCCGGATCGCGGATCAGGCGACCTACGAGCGTTACTATGGGCCGCACCCCGCGCCGGAGCTCCTGCCCTCCGCCCGGTTCGTGCTCCCCGAGATCACCGCGCCCGCGTGGCGCACGGAGGCCCGGCTGGTGGCTGCGCCCGGGTGTTACCCGACGAGCATCCTCGTTCCGCTGGTGCCCCTGCTGCGCGCGGGCGTCATCGCGCGGCAGCACATCGTTGTGAATTCCTACAGCGGGGTGAGCGGTGCCGGCCGGAAGGCGGAGGAGATGTACCTGTTCGCCGAGCGCGCCGAGAGCATCAAGGCCTACGGGCTGGTGAAGCACCGGCACCTCGCGGAGATCGAGGAACAGCTCGCGCTGCACACCGGCGCGCCGACGGTGATCCAGTTCAACCCGCACCTGGCGCCAATGCGGCGCGGCATCGCCACCACCATCACCGTGCCGGCGGCCCCCGGTGCGGATCTCCCGGCGCTCCAGGCCGCGTGGCAGGCGGCCTACGCGGGGCGGCCGTTCGTCCAGCTGCTGGCGACCGGGGAGACGCCCGACACGGCGCACGTCGTCGGCACCAACCGCGTCGACCTCGCGGCGGCGCACGATCCCCGGACGGGGAACTTCGTGCTCACCGTGGCCGAGGACAATCTGATGAAGGGGGCCAGCGGCCAGGCGGTCCAGATCATGAACCTCTGGTGCGGCTTCCCGGAGACGGCGGGCCTCGCCTGAGGCGGTCCCCCGTTCAGGAGCGGTAGTCCGCGTTCTCGCTCACGTATTCGTGGGTGAGGTCGCCGCCGATGACGGTCGCGGACGCGGCGCCGTTGCCGAGGGCGATCTCCAGCTCCACCGCCCGCTCGTGGGGCGGGAAGTCGATCGGTGCGGTGAAGACCCCGTCGGCTGCCGGGCGGCTGGCGTAAAGCTCCGCCCCGCGGAGGTGGGCCACGAGTGCGGCCTCCTTCTCCGGATTGAGGCGGAACACGCCGCCGGAGAAGATCTCGATGCCGCCCAGGGAGGCCCGCAGGCCCGAGAGGTCGGTCCCCGGGGCGTGCGCGCCCACGTGCTTGCCGATCGCCTGGATCAGGCGGCCCACGTTCGGGTCGTTGCCGGCGACGGCGCACTTGAAGAGCGGGCCGTTGACGACCGCCTTGCCGAGGGCGCGGGCCAGCGCGAGGCTCGCCGCCTCGCGCACCGTGACGCGGATCACGTGGCGCACGCCCTCGCCGTTGCGCACGACGTCCTCGGCCAGGTCCCGGCATACCTGGTGGAGCGCGCGCTCGAACGCGGCCCAGTCCGTGAAGGGGACGCGGCCCGAGGACAGCGCGACCACGGTGTCCGAGGTGCTGGTGTCGCTGTCGATGCTGATGGCGTTGAAGCTGGCGTCGGTGGCGCGCGCGAGCATCTGGCGCAGTTCCGCGCGGGGCACGGCGATGTCGGTCAGCAGGTAGACGAGCATCGTGGCGAGGTTCGGCTCGATCATCCCGGCGCCCTTGGCGATGCCGACGATGCTGCCGCCGCCGAGGTCCGCGCGGCGGACCTTCGGGTAGAGGTCGGTGGTGACGATGCCCTCG
The DNA here is from genome assembly GCA_027487995.1 of Rubrivivax sp. Classification (GTDB taxonomy): domain Bacteria; phylum Pseudomonadota; class Gammaproteobacteria; order Burkholderiales; family Burkholderiaceae_C; genus RFTU01. The sequence goes on from JAIYCN010000035.1 coordinate 3,614, forward strand.
GCGGCGGGGAGCACGGAGCCGGGAGCGAGGGCGGCTACCGCGGCCGGCAGGGCGCCGATCATCGCCTCCTCGGGGAGGGCCCAGCCGATGACGCCGGTGGAGGAGGGGAGCACCTGGCGCGGCGAGAGCCCGAGGTGCGCGGCTGCGGCGGCGCAGACGCGCTCGGCGGTGGCGACGCCGTCGGGCGCGCAGACGTTGGAGATCTTGTTGTTGATCACCACGGCCCCGAGGGTGGGCTCCGCGAGCCGGGTGCGGCCGATGATCACCGGCGCGCCGGGAAAGGCGTTGCGCGTGAAGAGCGCGGCGAACGCGGGGGTCGGCTGGTCCAGCGCGATCACCGTGAGGTTCATCCGGGAGGGCTTCGGCGCCTCGCGCGGCGTGAAGTCGAAGCTGGTGCGGCCGACGCGGAATCCGGCGGGCAGGGAGGATTGGGCGGCGAGCCACGCGCGGTGCGCGGCGCGGTCGGCGAAGGTGAGTTGCGTGCTGGGCACGCGAGACAAGTGTGCGCGCCGCGGCGAGGAGTGAAGGCAAAAACCGGACGCGGCGCGGCCAGCGCCCGGCGCGCGAAGTTTTTGGTGGAAATGCCGGCCGGGTGTGCCTTAGTCGCCCCTCTTCGATTGATTCCGTGAACGTGCGCTCCGCCTTCCCCCGCTCCCTCCCGGCCGCCGGCCGGGCGTCCTGACCGCCCGATGAACGTCGCCGAAGTGACCGCCAAGGCGAAGGTGCTGCTCGAGGCGCTGCCTTACATCCAGGATTTCCGGGGCTCCACGTTCGTCGTGAAGTACGGGGGCAGCTTCATGGATGACCCCGATCCGGCGGCCCGCACGCGGGTCGCGCACGACATCGCGTTCCTCGCCGCCTGCGGGATCAACGTCGTCGTGGTGCACGGCGGCGGCAAGGCGATCACCAAGGCGATGGCGGAGTCGGGTCTCAAGGCCTCGTTCGTCAACGGCCTCCGGGTGACCGACGCCGCGACCATTGCGGTGGTCAAGAAGACGCTCGACGAGATCGTCAACCGCGACGTCTGCGAGGCGGTCGCCTCGGCCAAGGCCCGGCCCAAGGGGCTCCCGGGCGACAGCGTGCTCGTGTGCGAGAAGCTGGCCGCGGACGATGACGGCAACCCGGTGGACCTGGGCTACGTGGGCGACGTCACCGAGGTGAAGGTGAAGCTGATCAAGAAGGAGA
>JAIYCN010000063.1 GCA_027487995.1 Rubrivivax sp.
CACGCCCACCCCCATCCAGGCGCAGGCCATCCCGGTGGTGCTGCAGGGCGGCGACGTCATCGGCTCCGCCCAGACCGGCACGGGCAAGACGGCCGCCTTCGCGCTGCCCATCATCCAGCGGCTCGGCACCCACGGGAAACTCCGGTGCCTCATCCTCGAGCCCACCCGCGAGCTGGCGCTCCAAGTTGAGGAGGCGTTCCAGAAGTACGCCAAGTTCACCGACCTGCGCGTCACCATCGTCTATGGCGGCGTCGGCTACGGCAAACAGGAGGATGACCTCCGGCGCGGGGTGGACATCGTGGCGGCTACGCCCGGCCGCCTCCTGGACCATCTGGAGCGCGGCAACTGCTCGCTCGCGAACGTCGATATCCTGGTATTGGACGAGGTGGACCGGATGCTGGACATGGGCTTCCTGCCCGATGTCCGGCGGATCGTCCAGCAGTGCCCCAAGGCGCGCCAGACCCTGTTCTTCACCGCGACCCTGCCGCCGGAATTGGCTCAGCTGGCCAGTTGGGCCCTGCGGGATCCCGTCAAGATCGAGATCGGACGCGTCCGTTCGCCGGCGGAGACCGTCGCGCATGCCTTCTATCCGGTCGTCGCGACGCAGAAGTTCGACCTCCTGCACCTGCTGCTGGATCAGACCGACTTCAAGAGCGTGATCATCTTCTGCCGCACCCGGATGGGCGCCGATCGCATCGCGCACCGGCTGGAGAAGAGCGGCCACACCGTGGGGGTGATGCACTCCGACCGGAACCAGCGGGAGCGCATCGAGGCCCTGCAAGGCTTCAAGACCGGTCGTTACGAGGTCCTCGTGGCCACCGACATCGCCGCCCGCGGCCTCGATATCGCCGGGGTTTCCCACGTGATCAATTATGACGTCCCGGAGAACGCCGAGGACTACGTCCACCGCATCGGCCGGACCGGCCTCGCCCAGAACACGGGCGACGCCTTCACCTTGGTGACCGAGGAGGACGTCCGCGACGCCCGCTCGATCGAGCGCTACATGGGCGTCAGCGTGGAGCGGAAGAAGATCGAGGGTTTCCCCTACATCTATTCCGCGCTGTTCGATGAGAAGGCGCTCGCCGAGACCGCCGCCGCCGCGGTCAAGCCGGCCAGCCGGCTGCACCGCGGGGCGCGCCGCTGATCCGGGTGGCATTAGCGTCATCGCCGCCCCCCGGCGTTGCCGCTAATGAGTCGGGTCCCGCCCGAGCGGCGGGACTTTTTGGTTTACAAGCCAAACGGCCCCTTCTTGCCTCGGCCGCGATTTTCCCTCCCGGCCCCCGCCTCCTTTCCCGCTCATGTCGAAACTCTTCCCGAAGTCGGCCAACCAGCTGCCGCTCCAGATCCTGATCTATCTGGCCGTGGTCGCGGGGATCGCCACCGCTGGCGTGACGTACTACATGACCCCCAAGTACACGCGGGTGGGCTACGCGCCGGTCCAGCCGGTGCCCTTCAGCCACGCGAAGCACGTGCAGGAGGTGGGTCTCGATTGCCGCTACTGCCATTCGCACGTCGACAAGTCGGCCCATTCCAACGTGCCGACGTCACAGACGTGCATGAACTGCCATAGCATCCTCAAGACCAACAGTCCCCTGCTGGCGCCGGTCCGGGAGAGCTACGCGCAGGGCACCCCGGTGCCGTGGGTCTGGATCCACCAGACGCCCGATTACGCCTACTTCAACCACGCGGCCCACGTGAACAAGGGCATCTCCTGCGTCGAGTGCCACGGGAAGGTCAATGAGATGGACACCGTGACGCACATGCAGCCGCTGAGCATGGCGTTCTGCCTGGAGTGCCACCGCGATCCCGCTTCCCGCCTCCGCGACCCGAAGGACGTCTATAATTTGGATTCCCCGCGCTTGGCGGACCAAGGCGAGGCCGGCCGCAAGGCGGCCGAGGCCTTCACGCACGACTGGAAATTGTTGCCCCCGCAGAGCTGCTCCGGCTGCCACCGATGAAACGCAAGATCGAACATCCCGCCCCCCCCGCCGCCGAGTCGCTGACCGGCCCGAAGTACTGGCGCAGTCTCGACGAGCTGGCGGGCACCCCGGGGTTCCGGGCCCAGCTGGAGCGGGAATTCCCGGAGGGCGCCGCGGAGTTGGACGGCGTGGACCGCCGTGGCTTCATGAAGCTGATGGCCGCCTCCTTCGCGCTGGGCGGCGTGGGCTTGGCCGGGTGCCGGCGGCCGGAGAAGTTCATTCTGCCCTACGGCAAGTCCGTCGAGGGGGTCATCCCCGGCCTGCCTTCGTACTACGCCACCGCGATGCCGCTGCGGCAGGGGGCGATCCCCCTGTTGGCGGAGACCCATCAGGGCCGTCCGACCAAGCTGGAGGGCAACCCGACCTACGCTCCCCACGGCGGGGCCGCTTCGCTCCTCGCGCAGGCTTCGATCCTCGACCTTTACGACCCGGATCGCGCCCGCGCCCATACCCGGGGCGGGAATGCCCTCTCCGCCGCGCAGGTCGGCGTGCTTCTGGGCGAGGTGGCCACCAAGTATGCCGCGTCGCAGGGCGCCGGTTTGGCCATCCTGGCCGATGAGTCCTCCTCGCCGACCCGCGCGCGGCTGGTGCGCGAGCTCCGGGCGAAGTTGCCCAAGGCCCTCTGGAGCGAGTACGAGCCGGTGACGGATCAGCCGCCGGTGGCCGCCGCGCAGGCCGTGTTCGGGCAGGCGGTTCGTCCGCTCCCGGATTTCGCGAAGGCGCGCCGGATCCTGTCGATCGACGCGGATTTCCTCCAGGCCGAGGCCGGGAGCCTCGCCTCCGCCCGCGGGTTCGCCCAGGGCCGCCGGGTC
>JAIYCN010000397.1 GCA_027487995.1 Rubrivivax sp.
AAGGACCAGAGCTACTTCCTGCACCGCCTCAACCAGGCGCAGCTCTCGCGCACGCTGTTTCCGGTGGGTGAACTGCCCAAGACCGAGGTGCGCCGCATCGCCGCCGAGATCGGGCTGCCCAATGCCAAGAAGAAGGACTCCACCGGCATCTGCTTCATCGGCGAGCGCCCGTTTCGGGAGTTCCTCAATCGCTACCTGAAGTCCGAACCCGGCCCCATCCTGGACGAACGCGGACGTCGTCTCGGGCAGCACATGGGCCTGAGCTTCTACACCCTGGGTCAGCGCCAGGGCCTGCACATCGGCGGCATCAAGGAGAAGGGCGCACCGCGTGGGGGCGGTGAGCACGCGCCCTGGTTCGTCGCCGAAAAGGACCTGGCCCGCAACGCGCTGATCGCCGTGCAGGGCCACGACCACCCCGCCCTGCTGTCGCATGAACTTCAGGCCAGCGACCTCAGTTGGGTGGCAGGCCATGCACCCGCTCCCGGCCGTTACGCCGCCAAAACCCGTTACCGCCAGGCCGACGCCGTCTGCGAATTGAAGTGCGCCGCGGATGCCTCGGCGCCATCCACCATCGCCTTGTCCTTCCCCGAATCCCAGTGGGCCGTCACGCCAGGGCAGTCGGCCGTCCTTTATGACGGGGATGTCTGCTTGGGCGGCGGCGTGATCGAGTGCGCACGCCGGCAACAGGCCGCAGCGCCGAAGCAGCAGGCCGCCCACGCCTGACGCCCATAATCGGTGCACAGCGCAAGCGCACCGAAGATGGAGACCCTATGACCTACTGCGTGGGCATCCGGCTCAACGCCGGCCTCGTGTTCCTGTCCGACTCCCGCACCAATGCCGGCGTGGACCAGATCAGCACCTGCCGCAAGATGATGATCTACGAGAAGGCCGGCGACCGCTTCATGCTGCTCATGTCCGCGGGCAACCTCTCCATCAGCCAGTCGGTGCGCGAAATCCTGCAGGTGGAGAGGCTCGAGCGCCATGACGCCGAACCCCTGACCATCTGGAACGCCACCAGCATGTTCGATGTCGCGCGCGTGTTGGGCAGCGCCGTTCGCCGTGTGTACCAGCAGGACGGCCCCGCTCTCAAGGCCGCGGGCCTGGACTTCAACGCCTCCTTTATCCTTGGTGGCCAGATCCGGGGGGAGGCGATGCGCCTCTTCCAGGTCTACTCGCCGGGCAATTTCATCGAAGCCACGCGCGAGGCCTGCTTTTTCCAGATCGGCGAAAGCAAGTACGGCAAACCCATTCTCGACCGCGTGCTCACGCCCACCACGCCGCTGGATGAGGCCACCAAGTGCGCCCTCATCTCCATGGATTCCACGCTGAAGTCCAACCTCTCGGTGGGCTTGCCCCTGGACCTGGTCGTCTACCGCGAGGGCACCTACGCCAGCGACCAGCACATCTGCATCGACGAACGCAACCCCTACTTCAACATGATCCGCAGCAACTGGGGTCAGCGCCTGCGCGAGGTGTTCGAGGGCATCGAGGACCCACAGTGGGCAGGGTCCGGTGGTGCCATGTCCCTGCGGACAGCTTCTGATCGTTATGAGCCCTTGCGCAAAGTCACCCATTCGGGGCAACTGATCGTCTGATGCACCACATCGGGGAGTTTCTGCGGGCATAGCACTTGCTCTTATTCGGCCGGTTCACCGGACTCGGTCCCGTGCCGAGTCCTTTGAGTAAGGGGAGTCCACCCACTTGACGATTTGCGTTCGCCTGGAGCATCTCACCCACTACCGCTATGACCGGGCGGTGCGCCTGTCACCGCAACTCGTCCGCCTTTGTCCGTCGGCCCGTTGCGCCACCCCCTTGCTGAGTTACGACCTCTCGGTGGAGCCCGAGCCTGCGCGGCTGTCGTGGGAACTGGACACCTGGGGCAACCGTTGTGCGCGGGTCGAATTCGACCAACCCGTTCATGAGCTGCAACTGCGTGTCCTTCTGACGGCTGAGATTGCGGTCCACCAGTCGCGTGATTGGCAGCTGCAGGAGGATGCACTGCGTTTCCCCTTCCGTTATGCGCCCCAGCAGAAGGCGCAGTTGGCGGCTTACCTGTCCTCCAGCGCCCACCCAGCCAGCCCGGAACTGGTGGCCTATCTCGACACCATGCCGCGGCAATCCATGCCCACCACCACTTTTCTGGAGCGGCTCAATCGGCAGGTGCATCGAGACATCGCCTACACCGTGCGCCACGAGCCTGGTGTGCAGACGCCGCAGGAAACGCTGCAGCGGCGCCTGGGCTCCTGCCGTGACAGCGCATGGCTGATGGTCAATCTGCTGCGCGAACTGGGGCTGGCCGCACGCTTTGTTTCGGGCTATCTCGTTCAACTGCGCGAGGACTGGCATGTTCCCGGTGGCCCCGCCACCAAGCAGGAGGACTACACCGAGCTGCACGCCTGGTGCGAAGTCTTTCTGCCGGGTCCGGGTTGGATGGGCTTGGACACCACATCGGGCCTGTGGGCCGGGTTCGGCCACCTGGCCCTGGCCAGTGCGCCGGAGCCGCGGCATGCCGCGCCGGTCACCGGGTCCGTGGATCCATGCGGTGTCGAGTTCAGTCACCAGGTGCGGCTGCATCGGCTCCCATCCCCCACCGCCCGGCCAGCATCAGCGCCCCCACTCGATCCACAGTCGCTCGCATTGGCCAAGCCAGTGGTGGCCCAAGACTTGCCTCGACCCAAGCCCGACCAGGAGCCAACCATGGGACTGGCCTTCGACGAAATGCATGCCGGCACCAATTCGGTGCGAACGCACTACCAAGCCTACTCAGACTGGCTCGCACGCCAGAGCATGCTCTCCATGGCCGCCCGCCGTGAAGAGGCCGAAGTCATCTTCCGCCGCGTGGGCATCACCTTCGCCGTCTACGGCGAGAAGGACGAGGACGGCGCCGGCACCGAACGCCTCATCCCCTTTGACCTGCTGCCGCGCATCATCCCGGCCGGCGAATGGTCCACCATGAAGCGCGGCCTGGAGCAGCGCGTCACCGCCCTCAACCGCTTCATCCACGATGTCTACCACGGGCAGGACATCATCAAGGCGGGCATCGTGCCGGCCGATGAAGTACTGCGCAATCCGCAGTTCCGGCCCGAGATGGTGGGGGTGGATGTGCCCGGTGGTATCTACGCGCACATCGCGGGCATCGACATCGTGCGTGCCGCGCAAGCCGACGGCAGCGGCACCTACCACGTGCTGGAGGACAACCTGCGCGTGCCCTCCGGCGTGAGCTACATGCTGGAGAACCGCAAGATGATGATGCGGCTCTTCCCCGAACTCTTTTCCCTGCACCGCGTGGCGCCGGTGGCCCACTACCCCGACCTGCTGCTGGCCACCCTGCGCAGCATGGCGCCGGCCGCCGGCCGCGAACCCACGGTGGTCGTGCTGACACCCGGCATGCACAACAGCGCCTACTTCGAACACGCCTTCCTCGCGCAGCAGATGGGCGTGGAACTGGTGGAGGGGCAGGACCTCTTCGTGCGCGAGGACACGGTCTACATGCGCACCACGCAGGGCCCCAAGCGCGTGGACGTCATCTACCGCCGCATCGACGACGACTTCCTCGACCCCCAGGCCTTCCGCCCCGATTCCAGCCTGGGCTGCGCAGGCCTGCTCAAGGCCTACCGCAGCGGCAACGTCACGCTGTGCAATGCCATCGGCACCGGCGTGGCCGACGACAAGTCCATCTACGCCTATGTGCCCAAGATGATCGAGTTCTACCTCGGCGAAAAACCGATCCTGGAGAACGTGCCCACCTGGCGCTGCCGCGAAGCCGAGGACCTGGCCCATGTGCTGGCCAACCTGAAGGACCTGGTGGTCAAGGAAGTGCACGGTGCTGGCGGCTACGGGATGCTGGTGGGCCCGGCCTCCACGCAGGCCGAGATTGCGGACTTCGCCCAGCGCATCAAGGCCAACCCCAGCAACTACATCGCCCAGCCCACACTCAGCCTGTCCACCTGCCCCACCTTCGTGGAGTCCGGCTTGGCTCCGCGCCACATCGACCTGCGTCCCTTCGTGCTGTCCGGCAAAACCGTGCAGATGGTGCCCGGCGGCCTCACCCGCGTGGCTCTCAAGGAGGGCTCTCTCGTGGTCAACAGCAGCCAGGGTGGCGGGACCAAGGACACTTGGGTGCTCGACGCCTGAAACCGGAGGATTGCCCATGCTGTCCCGCACCGCCGACCACCTCTTCTGGATGGCCCGCTACATGGAGCGCGCAGAAAACACCGCGCGCATGTTGGACGTCAACTACCAGACCTCCATGCTGCCCGAGCGCAGTGGCAGCGCCGAGGCCGCCTGGAGTGCGGTGCTGGGCATCTCCGAGTTGCACGACATCTACTTCAGCCGTCACCGCAGCCTCACCAGCGAGGGCGTCATGCACTTCATGGTGCGCGACACCGCCAACTACTCGTCCATCGCCTCTTGTCTGTCGGCTGCGCGCGAGAACGCCCGTGCGGTGCGCAGCGTGCTCACCACCGAACTCTGGGAAACCACGAACCAGACCTGGCTGGAGTTCTCGCGCATGATCACCAGCGACGCGCTGGAGCGCGACCCCTCAGCCGTCTTCGAATGGGTGAAGTTCCGTTCGCACCTCTCACGCGGCGTGGCCGTGGGCACCATGCTGCAGGACGAGGCCCTGCACTTCATCCGCCTGGGCACCTTCCTGGAGCGCGCGGACAACACCGCGCGGCTTCTGGATGTGAAATTCCACGGGCATCCGAATGTGGATGGTGCGCTGCATCCGCTTGAAGCCGCCCGCATCGCGCGGGGAAGCCAGGGCTCTGCAATCCCGGTGGCGGCGAAGTCGGTCGACGCCGCACCGGTGATCGCCCCCGAAACCGACTTCTATCACTGGTCCGCGCTGCTGCGCTCGGTCTCGGCGTTCGAGATCTACCGCCGCGTCTACAGCAGCGTGATCCTGCCGGAGAAGGTGGCCGAGCTGCTGATCCTTCGGCCCGACATGCCGCGCTCACTCGCCGCCTGCACAGCCGAGCTGGTCAACAACCTCGCCCAGGTGGCCAACCAGCAAAGCGGCGACACCTTGCGCCGTGCAGGCCGCTTGAGCAGCGACCTTCAATACGGCCGCATCGACGAAATCCTTGACGATGGGCTCCACGCCTACCTCACCCGCTTCCTCAATCGCATCAACGACATTGGGGACCGCATCGCCAAGGACTTCCTGGCCGCAGCTTGAGGGCCGCACAATGCAATTTAATTCATAAATCAAGGGTAATCACTAGGCATTATCTTGCTCGGTAGCAGTACAGTGCCTCCATCGGCGGGTCGTGTGACATCATCCTCGGTTACTTTCAACCCCCCGTACGGAGGACACGCATGACCACCCGCCGAGTCGTTCTGAGCCGCGGAGCCGCCCTGGTTGGCGCCGCCAGCACCAGCCTGTTACTGCCGCAAATCGTTCGAGCACAGTCGAACAAGGTGCGCGTCGGCCTCATGTTGCCTTACACCGGCACATTCGCCTCGCTGGGCATCAACATCGAAGCGGGTTTCCGCATGGCCGTTGAAGAGGCCGGAGGCAAGCTGGGTGGCCGCGACATCGAGTGGTTCAAGGTCGACGACGAATCCGATCCCCCCAAGGGCGTGGAGAACGCCAACCGCCTTGTCCAGCGCGACAAGGTCGATGTGATCCTCGGCACCGTGCACTCGGGCGTGCAGATGGGCATCCACCGCGTGGCCCGCGAATCCGGGGTGCTCAGCATCATTCCCAATGCCGGCGTCCACGTGGCCACCCGCGCGCAATGTGCGCCCAACGTGTTCCGCACCTCCTTCACGAACAGCCAGCCCACGTTGGCCCTGGGCGAAACCATGGTCAAGCGCGGCCACAAGAAGGCCGTGTGGATCACCTGGAAGTACGCCGCCGGTGACGAAGCCTTCGAAGGCTTCCGCGACAGCTACACCAAGGCCGGCGGCACCATCGTCAAGGAACTCGGCCTGCCCTTTCCCAATGTGGAATTCCAGGCCCTGCTCACCGAGATCGCGTCGCTCAAGCCCGACGCTGTGGCCTGCTTCTTCGCCGGTGCCGGCGCTGCCAAGTTCATCCGCGACTACGCCGCTGCGGGCCTGAAGGGCAAGATTCCGCTGTACGGCTCGGGCTTCCTCACCGAAGGCGTGCTCGATGCCGCCGGTCCCGCAGCCGAGGGCATCCTCACCACGCTGCACTACAGCGACTCGCTCGACACCAAGCGCAACCAGGACTTCCGTCGCAAGTTCGCCATCAACAACAAGCTGCAGCCCGACGTGTACGCGGTGCAGGGCTATGACTCCGGTTTGCTGTTGGCCCAAGCCATCACCGCCGTGAAGGGCGACATCGCCAACAAGAAGGCGCTGTATGCCGCCATGGAAGGCGCCACCATCGACAGCCCGCGCGGCAAGTGGACCATGAGCAAGGCCCACAACCCCATCCAGGACATGTACCTGCGCGAAGTGAAAGACAAGGAGAACAAGGTGATCGGCATCGCCGCCAAGCAGTTGGCCGATCCCGGCACGGGTTGCCGATTGGCCTGATGCCCACCGAAGTGCCTCACGCATTCAACTGAACCCATCCGGCGGCCCCGTGCCGCCGCTGCGGCTCCCTGGCGGCTGCGGCCGCCCTTTTTTTGCCCGCTGAATATCTACGCCCACCCCATCATGACCCTGGCCAACTTCCTCATCCAGCTGCTCAACAGCGTCCAGTACGGGCTGCTGCTGTTCATGCTGGCCGCGGGCCTGACGCTCATCTTCGGCATCATGGGCGTGGTCAACCTCGCGCACGGCAGCTTCTACATGCTCGGGGCCTACCTGGCCTATGCACTCGCATCGGCCACAGGTTCGCTGCCGCTGGCCATCGTGTTGGGCGCGGTGCTTGCGGGCCTCTTCGGCTTCGTGCTCGAGCGAGTTCTCTTCCGGCACTTCTATCACCGGGACCACCTCGACCAGGTGCTCCTCACCTTCGGCCTCATCTATGTGTTTGAGGAACTGCGCGCCATCATCTGGGGCAACGACGTGCTGGGCGTGAAGACCCCCGACTTCCTCGACTGGTCCATTCCCCTCACCGACACCCTCAGCTACCCCGTCTACCGCCTGTTCATTTCCGGCGTGTGCATCGCGCTGGCCATCGCCCTGTACCTGCTCATCTCCAAGACGCGCCTGGGCATGAAGATCCGCGCCGGCGCCTTCAACCGTGACATGACCGAATCTCTCGGCATCAACATCGAACTCATCCACGCCCTGGTCTTCGGTCTGGGTGTGGGCCTGGCGGTGGTGGCCGGCATGGTGGCCTCGCCCGTGTCCAGCGTGTATCCCAACATGGGCAGCCCGGTGCTGATCATGTGCTTCGTGGTGGTGGTCATCGGCGGCATCGGCTCGGTGCGCGGCGCCTTGATAGCCGCACTGTTGGTGGGCCTGGTGGATACGTTCGGCAAGGTGCTGCTGCCCCAGGTGGCCGGCATGCTGGTCTACATGCTCATGGCCGCGGTGCTGCTGTGGCGGCCTGAAGGTCTGTTCAAGCAGTGAGGCACGCACCATGAGCGCCCCCAAATCCAATCTCGAAACCCTGCCGCGCAGCGTGCAGTTCCTGCTGGCCACAGCCGTGGTCGGCCTGGCCCTCTTCCCGCTGATGGGCAGTGACTACGCGCTGCAAAGCCTCTCGCGCATGATGATCCTGGCCATCTTCGCGATGAGCCTGGACCTGCTGCAGGGCGTTACCGGCCTGGTCTCGCTGGGCCACGCCGCCTACTTTGGCCTGGCCGGCTACGCCCTGGCCTTCCTGTCCCCGGTGAGTGACCCCGCAGCCCTGTGGTGGACGCTGCCCGCGGCCATGCTGGTCTCGGGCGCGGCGGCGCTCATCATCGGCTTCTTCGTGGTGCGCACCCACGGCATCTACTTCATCATGGTCACCATGGCATTTGCGCAGATGGTGTTCTACCTGTTCTTCGACAACCGCGCGTTGGGCGGCTCGGACGGCATCTACGTGAACATCCGCCCGGCCAGTGGTCCCATCGACCTCGAAAACAAGGTCACGCTGTTCTATGTGTGCCTGGCCTCCATGTTGCTGGTCTACGCCTTCCTGCGCCGCCTGCTGTGGAGTTCGTTTGGCCGCGCCCTCGTGGGTATCCGCATCAACGAGCACCGCATGAAGGCCGTGGGCTACTCCACCTTCGGCTACAAGCTCAGCGCCTTCACGCTGGCCGGTGCGCTGGCCGGTTTGGCGGGCTACCTGTGGGGCGCGCTCAATGGTTTCGTGAACCCCGAACTCATGGGTTTCCACATGAGCGCGCACGCCATCATGATGGTGATCCTGGGCGGCATGGGCAACTTCGCCGGCGCGGCCATCGGCGCCTTCGTTTTCGAGGGTGTGTTGCACTGGGTGAAGGACCTGCCTCAGGTGGGCAGCGTGCGCCTGGGTGACCACTGGCAGTTGTGGATGGGCCTGTTCATCGTGGCTGTGGTGATCCTGGCCCCGCGCGGGGTGCTGGGCTTGGTCAGTTCACTGCTGGCGCGCCTGCGCGGTCAAGGCGGCGAGGGGGGAGAAGCCAGATGAGCACATCTCACGCATCGAGCTCGCCGGCGCGTTCCGCATCGGCGGCCACCGCAGGCGAAGTCCTGCTCAGCGCCCGGTCCTTGACCAAGCGCTTCGGCGGCCTCGCGGCCAACCAGGATGTGTCGCTCGACCTCTGGCGCGACCGCATTCATGCCGTGATCGGCCCCAATGGTGCCGGCAAGAGCACGCTGACCAACCTGCTGTCGGGCGACCTGCCCCCCACCAGCGGCACCGTCACGTTGGGCGGTCACGACGTCACCGGCCACAGCCCGCATGAAATCTCCCGCCGCGGCCTGGGCCGCAGCTACCAGAAAACCAACATCTTCCTGCCCCTGACGGTGCAGGAGAACGTGCGCCTGGCCTCGCAGTCGCGCCAGCGCCACCGCGCTTGGAACCCCCTGCACTGGGTGGATGTGGCCACGGGCCACGCGGCAGTGGCCGAACGCTGCGATCGTGCGTTGGAACTGGCGGGCCTTGCGGCGCGCCGCCACACCGTGGCCGGTACCTGCTCCCATGGTGAGCAGCGCCAATTGGAAATTGCGATGACGCTGGCCACTCAGCCCCAGGTGCTGCTGCTCGACGAGCCGCTCGCCGGCATGGGCGTGGCCGAGGCCGAGCGCATGGTGGAGTTGCTGCTGCGCCTGAAGACCGACCACGCCATCATGCTGGTCGAGCACGACATGGATGCGGTGTTCACCCTGGCCGACCACCTCACGGTGATGGTCAACGGACAGGTGATCGCCAGCGGTTCGCCCGAGGCCATCCGCAGCGATGCCGGCGTGCAGGCCGCCTACCTGGGCGAGGAGCACTGATGAGCGAACTGTTGATCGAGGCCCGCGGCCTGAACACCTACTACGGCGCCAGCCACATCCTGCGCGGCATCGACTTCCATGTGAAGCGTGGCGAAACCATCGGCCTGATGGGCCGCAACGGCATGGGCAAGAGCACCCTGCTCAAGAGCCTCATGGGCTTGGTCAAGCCCCGCGGTGGTGAGGTGCGCATCAAGGGCCAAGCCATGACCGGCTCGGCACCTTTCCGTGTGGCGCAACAGGGCATCGCCTATGTGCCCGAAGGTCGCGGCATCTTCGGCAATCTCTCCGTCAAGGAGAACCTCATCATGGCCGCGCGCGCCGGCACGCAAGGCCAGCGCGACTGGACCTACGAGCGCGTGCTCGAAACCTTCCCGCGCTTGAAGGAGCGCCTCACCAACGGCGGGCAGCAGCTCTCGGGTGGGGAGCAGCAGATGCTGACCATCGGCCGTGCGCTGATGACCAACCCCGACGTGCTCATCCTCGATGAAGCCACCGAGGGCCTGGCCCCTCTGATTGCACGCGAGATCTGGCGCATCTGCGGCGTCATTCGCGAGAGCGGCATCAGCAGCATCATCGTGGACAAGAACTGGCGCCACGTCACCCAGATCACCGACCGCAACGTCATCCTCGTCAAGGGCGAGGTGGTGTTCGAAGGCACGAGTCCACAGCTCTTGGCCCAGCCCCAAACGCTGGAACAATTTCTGGGTGTATAGTCCGCCTCCCTTCGATGAAGCCCACGGGCGAAGCCGAGGGGAGAGCCGGAAGATTTTTTCACCGGGTGTTGACACAGCATCAAAAAGCGTGTCACAATCGCAGGCTCTGCTGATGACAGGGGTTCTTCGAAAGGGGGTCCGGTTTGAGGCGATGTTCTTTAACAATTGACAGCCGATAAGTGTGGGCGTCTGGGTGTTGCTTTTGT
>JAIYCN010000407.1 GCA_027487995.1 Rubrivivax sp.
CCCAAGGCCACCCGCTTCGGGCCGGTATGTCAACCGGGCTGGCGCAAGCCGCGTTGAGGCTGAACGGTTGACGGAGAACACCATGCGCGCGTTTGCACCCACCCTGGCGATCACGGTTCTGGCCCTGGCCACCGCCCTCCCGGCGCAGGCGCGCCATGGTGGGCACCACGGTGGGCATGGTTGGCATGGGGGACACGGTCATCACGGCGGTTGGCACCACAAGCACCACGGTCACCATGGCCATCACCGTGGCGGCATCTGGGGTCCGCTCATCGTGGGTGGCCTGATCGGTGCGGCCGTGGTTGGCGCGTCCTCCGCGCACGCGCAGGTTCAACCCCAGACCGTGGTGGTGCCGGTGGCGCCAGCCGTGCCTTCACACTTGGTTCCGGCGCCCGTCGCGCCCCCGCTGGTCACCGCACCGCCGCAGCCCCTGCCGCCGCGGGTGCAGTACTACTGTGCTTCGTACCGCGCCTACTACCCCTTTGTGGCCAACTGCCCCGAGCCCTGGTACGTGATGCCGTACTGAGCCTGACGGGCGCTCAACAGGCGCAAAATGGGGCTCATCTTGTCTGCCCAGAGGCCCCCATGTCGCACCATCATGACCACGAGCACGAGCCCGCCTGGAAGCACGACGGCGTGCGCGTGGTGCCCGGCAACCAGCTCGACCCCAACACGGCCCAGACGCCGGGCATGGACCGCAAGGCCGCCATCACGCTCGCCCGCGTGGGGGCGCAAAAGCTCTGGGCGGGTACGGTGCACATTCACCCCGACGCGAAGACGGGTGCCCACCACCACGGCCCGCTGGAGAGCGTGATCTACGTCGTCAAGGGCCGCGCGCGGATGCGTTGGGGTGACAATCTGGAGTTCACCGCCGAGGCCGGCCCCGGGGACTTCATCTACGTGCCGCCGTTCGTGCCCCACCAGGAAATCAATGCCAGCCCCACCGAGGTGCTGGAATGCGTGCTGGTGCGCAGCGACGGTGAGGCCACTGCCGTGAACCTGGACATCGAGCCGGTGGAAAAACCTGAAACGGTCCTGTGGGTGGACCCCATCCACCGCGGCTGATCAATCCAGGCGTCGGCTGCCCTTCACCTGGCCGGCCACCGCGTAGGTGCCCGCGCCCAGGTGGTGCAGCGTGTGCAGGTCGGCGTTCAAATCGTCCAGCTGCCAGCGCCCCTCCCGAAAGATCCGCTCATCGGCCTGCGCCGACACCACCTCCACGAACCAGGTATCGTAGGCCTGCTGCGTGTGCGGCTCCGGGATCACGCGGCATTCCATCCACGCGCTGCAGCCTGCCACCAACGGCAGGCCCAGCATGGGGCCGGCCAAATGCGCGATGCCATAGCGGGTGAACTTGTCCGACCCGGCTTCCTGTAGCGAAGCTCCGCTGGTCTGGCCCACCGTGGTCACCAGATCGGAAATGGCCGCACCCGGCACGCAAAGGGCGAGCACGCCGCTGGCCCGCGCCAGTTCCGCAGTCCAGGTCGACTTGTCGATCACCACCGCAATGCGCGGTGGCGTGAATTCCACGGGCATCGACCAGGCCGCAGCCATCACATTGCGCCGGCCTTCATGTGCGGTGCACACCAGCACCGTGGGTCCGTGGTTCACCAGGCGGCTCGCGTGTTCCAGCGCCACGGGCTTCATGAACGGGTATGGGGTTGAGAACAAGGGCGGAGACACGCAATGGGATGCAGGCTGACTTGAATCTTCAGACACTGGCGCTTGCTCAGCCCGGCGCGCCCGGTTGCTTCAGTGGGTGGGCCGCCGCGAAGGCGGGTAGTGCCTGCAGCCGCTCGTTGATGGCCACGGCCGTGGGGTAGGCCGACGCATCAAGCTTGAAGAACATGAAGGCCAGCAGGTGCGAGGCCAGGCAGATGTCGGCCTGCGTGACTTGGTCACCATGGCAGTAGGTGCCCGTGTCTTTGGAGGAGGACAACTGCGCCTCAATCGCTTCCAACCCACTGTGCAGCGCGCGGGCCAGCCACTTCTGCAGTCCTTCCTCGCTCAGCCCCTGCTCCTTTGTCAGGTGGTTGCGCACCTTGGGCACCAGCAGCGGGTGCGTGTCGGCGGCGTGGATCAGCGAAAGCCCCCTAACGCGCGCGCGCCCGGCTGCGTCGGTGGGCAGCAGCGGTGGCGTGGGCGCAATCTCATCCAGGTACTCCACGATGGCCATGGACTGGAACAGCACCCGCCCATCGTCCAGCTTCAGCGCAGGCAGCACCGCCTGCGGGTTCACCGCACGGAATTCGGGCTTCAAGTGTTCGCCGCCCAGCATGTCGATGGCGTGAACGGTGTGGGGAATGTTCTTCATGGCCAGCGCCACGCGCACGCGGTACGCCGCCAGGGAACGCCAGTTGGAATAGAAGATCATCAATCGCTCCGGCAGTCACAATCCGACCATTGTGCGGTGAGCCTGAAAATGGGGTCAGACCCCATTTCTTCGCCCTAGCCGCTTGTTCGCAAACAAATGGGGTCTGACCCCATTTTCCGGAAAAACATGCCCACTCTATTCGACCCCATCCGCATCGGCTCCATCGACCTGGCCAACCGCCTGGTGATGGCCCCGCTCACCCGCAGCCGCGCCAAGGGCACGGTGCCCAACGACCTCATGCGCCTGTACTACGAGCAGCGCGCCAACCCCGCCACCGGCGCGGGTCTCATCATCACCGAGGCTTCGCAGATCAGCCCCGAGGGCCAGGGCTACCTGGACACCCCCGGCATCTACAGCGAAGAGCAGGTGCAGGGCTGGAAGCGCATCACCGACGCGGTGCATGCCCAGGGCGGCAAGATCGTCATCCAGCTATGGCACGTGGGCCGCATCAGCCACACCTCCCTGCAGCCCAATGGCCAGGCGCCCGTGTCGTCCACCAGCACGCCATCGGGCAGCAAGACCTACAACGCCGAGGGCTTCGTGGATTGCTCCACGCCGCGCGCGCTGCGCACCGACGAGATGCCGCGTGTGGTGGAGGACTACCGCCGCGCTGCAGCCAACGCCATCCGCGCAGGCTTTGATGGCGTGGAGGTGCACGGCGCCAATGGCTACCTCATCGACCAGTTTCTGCGCGACAGCATCAATGACCGCACCGACGCCTACGGTGGCTCCATCGAGAACCGTGCGCGCCTGCTGGTGGAGGTGATGACCGCAGTGGCCAAGGAAATCGGCAGTGGCCGCACCGGCGTGCGCCTGTCGCCCATCACGCCGGTCAACGGTGCGGCGCAGGACAGCAATGCGGCTGCCCTCTTCGACCACATCATGCGGCAACTGGCCCCGCTGAACCTGGCCTTCATCCACGTGATCGAAGGCCAGACTGGTGGCGCACGCGACCTCACCGACAAGGGCGTGGCGCCCTTCGACTACCAGGCCTTGCGCGCGCACTTCAAGGGCGCGTGGATGGTGAACAACGGCTACCACCTGCAGATGGCCAACGACACCCTGGCCAGCGGGCAGGCGGACCTGGTGGCCATCGGCCGGCCCTTCATCGCCAACCCCGACCTGGGACGCCGCCTGCGAGAAGGCGCTTCGCTCAATGAACTGGTGCGCGAGACGCTGTACAGCGGAGGGCCTGAGGGCTACACCGACTACCCGGCACTGCCCGGCTGAAGCGCTCCTTCAGCGCAGGTGCTGCCGCCCCGCGCGGCTCCTGAAGGCCTCGGCAATCGTCACCTGCCGGGGCCCGGGTACCACCTCGGCTTCTTCGCCGGCCTGCAGCGTGCCCTCTATGGTCACCGACAGATAGAACCCGCAGAAGCCGCTCTGCACCATCATCTTGCTGGCCTGCTTGAAGCCCATCACCGCGTCGAACTTGCCGCAGGGCATGCGCGGTTCGCTGATGGCCAGCGTGCAGTTCGCAAAGCGCAGCCGGTCGCCAATCCAGGCGTGCGTTTCCAGCAGACCGGTGATGGTGAGATTCTCGCCCATCATCCCGGGCGCCGGGTCCTCGTCCCACAACTGCACACGCGCCTGTGAGCGCACCGTCTTCCAGAACGCATAGTGCTCATGTGGGTAGGCGTATACCGCCTTGCCCCGCCCGCCGTGCACGGTGGGGTCGGCCTGCTCGTCACCTTCCACCCCCAGCGGGCCCACGGCCACGGCCGCTGACACCGGCTGCTTGCCATGCGCCGTCAGCACCGTGCGCCCTCCGGGCACGCTGACCCGTTGAGCACGGGCGGTGTTCACGCTGCGAATGACGATGTGGCTCATGGCGTATCGGCTTCCTTTTCGGATTGCAAGCGCGGTACCCGCACGGACTGCGTGGCCAGAAAGATCTCGCGCAGGAAGGTGGCCAACCCCACGATCAGGCACAGCATCGAAACAAAGAAGAACACGCCGGCCGCACCGCGCAGGCGCACCTCCAACAGCACTTCCAAGAACAGCGTGGCCACCACCAGGCACACCATCAGCGCGGCCAGCGTGCCCGCGGCAATGGCACGGTTGGCCAGCTCGCGGCGTTTTTCCAGGAAGCTCAGTTCGAACCGCCCCGCATCACGCGCCGTGGTACTCAAGGTGTCCCAGTTCTGCTCGAAGTAGCGCCCACGGTCGATGATGCGCGCCAAGCGGTTCGTCATCACCCCCAACAAGGCGGCAATACCAGTGAGCAGGAACACGGGGGCCAGGGCCAGTTCAATGGCGTGGGCGATGTCGGTGACGTTGTCTGGTGTGGTCACGTGTAGGTCGAGAAGGGTTTGCAGCGGAGCGGCAAACCGTATCATCCCATTCCGCTGTCATCCTTCCATGCTGTCGTCTCATGGAGGTCCCGATGTCCGCATCGCGCCAGGCCTGCCTCTTCGCCTTGGGGGCCAGCGTCAGTTCCTGGAATCGTGTTTGACGGGATGGGTACCAGATCGTGTTGACCAGCAGGCCCGAATCGACGAGGCTGCGAACGTGAGCAACCTCTACCGAGCCCTCAGGCGGGGCACCTTCTTCAAGGCCATCCTCGGACGCGAGCCCTTTCATTGGGTTCGGCCATTGGCAGGGGTGGAGGAATTCGGAACCCGGTATGGCCGTTGGGGCTTGAACGTGGGTGCGCTGGGCGAGCACTCCACGGTGCTGAGCTTCGGCCTGGGCGAGGACCTCAGTTTTGAGGCTGCCCTGATGGCCCACTTTCGCTGCCGGGTCGTGGGGTTCGACCCCACCCCGCGTTCCGTGGCGTATGTGGCCCAGCAGTCGCTTGGCCCGCGCTTCAGAGCCCACGCTTTTGCGATTTCCGACCACGACGGACATCTCAAGTTCAGGCTGCCCCCATCTGACGCAGCCGATCAGGTCAGCGCGTCGGCCGTCGCCGGCTATGCGCAAGACATGACCAGTGAAATAGAAGTGCCCTGCTTGACCCTGGAGTCGGCTCGCCAATTGGCCGGTGTGGAACGGATCGATGTGCTCAAACTGGACATAGAGGGTGCGGAGTACGCCGTCCTGAAGCAGTCCTTGGCGCGCGGTTGGCTGGACGATGTGCAGCAACTCCTGGTGGAGTTCCACCATTTTCTGCCGGGCGTGGGTGCGGAGCAGACCCGAGAAGCGATCGCCGCGCTCCAGCGGGCCGGTTTCGTGATCGCATGGATTGGCCGGACCAACCATGAGTACGCCTTCATTCGCACCCGAATCTCGGATCCAGCGGCCCCGGCCGCTTGAGTGTTGAGCCCACTCGCCTTGAACGTCGTGGTGGCGTACGATCCATCCGAGGCGCGCTGAGCCGGCAAAGACCGGCCACGCCGCGCCAACAGTTCAGGAGGAGTCAATGAAGCCCAACCGCGCGTCGTCAGTCGCAGCCGCAGCCTTGGCGGCTGTGATGTTTTCCGGGGTCAGCTGGGCCCAGCCCAGTACCCGCATGGCCGACCCTTTGGGCCCCGCAGTGCGCTGTGTGCAAGAGGGGCGCTTCGTCGTCACGGATGTCGGGCGCCTGTCGGTAAGCGTCACCTCGCGCCAGGTGGCCACCGTGGACGGGCCGCTCACGGTCTCCCTGGCCGATGGCTACCGGCTGATGCTGCAGATGCCCGGCCACAGCGTGCCCTTCGTGAACCTCAAGTTCGAGGCCTCCCGGCCGGAGATGGCTGAGGCCGACCGGTTGGCGGTCCGCGCCCAGCTCCTGGCCATGGACGAGAGGCGCCCCGCCGGGCAAGCGCCCTTGCAGCCCATCCAGCGCATGGGCGTGGAAACACTTGGCCTGCACCAACCGTCGCTCGATGCCAGCGGCCCCTTGAGTTGGGTCACGATGATGGTGCCGGCACGCCATGTCATCGCCACTGCATACATCCTGAATGCACAGCCGGGTCAGCGGGCTTTCGCCACCTTTGCCGAGTACGAGTCCCTGCGGGACGAAGCGCTCGAACTCGTCCACCGCTGTCTGCGCACCAGCGGATGAACCCCCAGACCCTCGAATCCCTCATCCGTGGCCGTATACCGGTGGCGGATTTCATGCAGTTGCACGTGCGGGCGGTGCAGCCAGACCATGTGGAGTTGACCGCACCGCTGGAACCCAACCGCAATGTGCATGGCACGCTCTTCGGTGGCAGCGGTACGGCGATCGCGTTGGTGGCGGCCTGGTCCCTGGTCTATGCCCGCATGCAGGACGAAGGGCTGGACGCGCCGCTCGTGGTGGCCCGGCAGACCACCCATTACTTCAAGCCGGTGACCGGGGCCGTCTCGGCCCGCGCCACGTTCGAGACGGCGCAAACCTGGGCGGACTTCACGCAGCGTCTGGCCCAGGGTCAGCGCGCCCGCGCGGGCGTGGTGGTGGAGTTGGCCCAGGTGCCGGGCGAGGTGGCCGCGCGTGTCGAGGCGCTTTTCGCGGCGGTGCCGCGCTAGGCTCAGGGCACCAGCGCCTCGGCCTCCCAACGCCCGCTGGCTTCGCTCCACGCGTGGCGGCTTCGCTGGTGCTGCAGGCGGTCCAGCTGCAGCAGTTCCATCTCGGCCACCTCGGCATTCAGCACCACGAAATGGTGGCGCGCCATGGCCAAGTTGAAGTCCAGATTGCCGGCATCCCCGCTGGTCAGGGGCGTACCGGGCGGCGCCGCCGTCCCGTAGTCGCGCTGCGCCGCCTCCGGCACAGACGCCCAGTGCCGGTTCACCACCTCGTCATCCGCCTCAGTAAAGGCCCGCCCCGACACCCGCAATTGCTGGCGGTGGTGCGGGTCCCACAACAGCAGGGCCACCCGATCGCACTCGGCGATCTCCCGCAGCTTGAGCGTGCGTGCGTCGGTGTAGAACACTAGGCGTCGATCCTCCGGGCGCACCTTGCGCAGGATGACGTTGCGCGCGGATGGCCCTTGGGCACCCTGGGTGCACAAGGCCACCACTCGCCAGGGGTGACGGCGGTCCACGCTGGCCCGAACCAGTTGGCGCCAGATGTCGTCTGTGCTGTGCATGGGCCGATGTTGCCATTCGGCGGCCCCTCATTCGCGGGGGATGGCCCGCATCCGGGCCTCCTGCGGCTTCAAAAACGGATTTGCGCCGCCTAACATCGCGGCCCGGCGGGATCAACACCACCTCAAAGGTGGGCCACGATCAACTCGGTCCCGCACAACAAGGGGGGAGTCTCGTGGGTAATCCCCCCGAAAAAGCACTGACGGGAGAAGTAGAAATTTCTCGAAGAGAATTTCTACATGAAGAAGTCCAAGTTTTCCGACAGCCAGATCATGGAAGCGCTCAAGCGCGTTGAG
>JAIYCN010000223.1 GCA_027487995.1 Rubrivivax sp.
AAGGTCCAGCAACACCAGGTCCATCGGCCCCGATTCGACCAGCAGCTGACGAGCCTGCGCCGCGCTGGCGGCCGCCAACACCGACAAGTCGCGGTCCAGGCCTTGAATGACCGACTCCAGCGCCGCGCGCACCAGCGGATGGTCGTCCAGCAACAAGACTTTCATTTTTTGCTCCCCATGTGTCGCCTGGCCTCGCCTTCAGGGGTCAGGTCAATGAAGGAGATGCTACGGGGGGCATCCCAGACTCGGCATCCCTTGACTCAGGGGTTTCCGCCTCCTGGGGGGGTCTGCTGCGCATGGTTCCCCCCGGGGTGGGGGAATGCGATGAGGCCGCCGCGTGGGCCCCTGAATCGTCAAAGGGCTCGCAAGCCGTCCCACAACAGCTTGCCTCCAGCCACGGCCATGCCGATGTAGGCGATTCGATAGAACCACGCCGACGCCATCCGGCGCGTGAGCCACACCCCCGCCCAGACCCCCACCGGCGCCAACGGAACCAGCACCAGGGAGGTCCACAAATTGCGGGCATCGAAGAGCCCAAGCGCGGCATAGGGCACCCATTTGGCGAGATTGACGACGGTGAAGAACACCGCCAATGTGGCTGCCACACGCACCGGGTCCAGGCGCATGGGGAGCACGTAGGCGCTGATGGGCGGACCGCCCGCGTGCGCCACAAAACTCGTGAAGCCGCTGGTCGCCCCCAGCACGAAGCCCAATACCCGGGATGGCGGCGGTCCGTCCTTCGAAGGCTTGAACAGCAGGCGCTGCAACAGAAACAGCAAGGTCAGCGCACCCACGATGGCCGACACCACCGCAGGCGACACCAGGCTGAACAGCACCGTGCCCATCACGATCCCCACCAGCCCCGCCGGCAACAGCAGGGTGAGCAGGTCCGCATCCCGGTCACGCCACAACTGGTGCAGGCTGGCCATGTCCATGACGCACAACAGGGGCAGCATGATGGCCGCTGCCTGCGGCACGGGGATGGCCATGGCCATCAGGGGTGTGGCCACCGCACCGAAGCCGCTGAGAAAACCGCTCTTGGCCAGGCCCACCAGCAGCACGGCCGGAATGGCCCACCAGTAGAACTGCGGGTCGTCAATCATTCACAATGCCTTCATGTTCGCGCCGTCACAACAGGATGTCCGCCGCTTCTTCTGCGAGGTCTGGCGCCGCCAGCGCGAAGGGTTGCCACTGGATCCGATGCAGGCTAAGGCCGCTCATTGGGTGACCCAACACCCCGAGTATGACGGCGATCTGTCCGACGAAGCGGCAGCCCTGGAGGCCGTCTTCACCGTCGAAGACGGTCGCACCAATCCGTTCCTGCACCTGAGCATGCACCTGAGCCTGGTGGAACAGGTGGACATCGACCAGCCGCGCGGCATCCGGCAGGCTTTCGAGTTGCTCCGCGACCGGCTGGGCTCGGCGCACGACGCGCACCACCAGATGATGGAATGCCTGGGCGAAATGATCTGGGCGTCCCAACGCAGCGGTTTGCCGCCCGATGGGCAAGCCTATCTGGACTGCGTGATGCGCCGGGCTCGGTCCTAGTCGGCCGCAACACCCGCTGCCTGCGCTTCGAGCCGCAGGGTCTCCGCACTCACACCGTGGGGTCGTGCCCCACCAGCCCCTGCCGGATGGCGTACACCGTGAGTTCGGCATTGTTGTGCAGGCCCAGCTTTTCCAGAATACGAGCGCGGTAGACCGAGACGGTCTTGGGAGACAGCGTGAGGGCGTCCGCAATGTCGGACAGACGCTTGCCGGAGGCGATCATCTGCAAGGTCTGCAGTTCGCGCGCGGACAGGCGCTCGTGCATGGCCGTGGTCTCGGGCTCGGTCAGGCTTTGCACCAGCATCTGCGCGGTGTCGGCCGTGATGTACTTGCGGCCGGCGGCCACCGTGCGAACCGCCTCCACGATGCCGTGCGGGTCACCGGCCTTGTTGAAGTAGCCATGCGCCCCGGCCTTGAGGGCGCGGATGGCGTACTGGTCCTCGGGGTACATGGTCAGCATCAGCGCCCGTACCGTGGAGCCTTCCTCCTTGAGCGCCGCCAGCACGTCCAGTCCGCTGCGGCCGGGCAGGTTGATGTCCAGCACCAGCACGTCACAGGTGCACTGGCGCATCAGGCTGCGAAGTGAACCGTAGTCCGCAGCCTCGCCCACCACCTCGATGCCCGGATCTTCACTCAAGGTGTCGCGTATGCCGCGCCGCGTCAGGGCATGGTCATCGCACAGGATCACCCGGATCATGATGGGCTCCCCCGGGCCGGGGCCGTGTGGTCAGGGGACCGCAGCGGCAAGGTGAGGATGATGGTGGACCCGGCCGACGAACTGGCCAGGTCGAGCCAGCCACCCACGGTTTGCGCGCGCTCCTTGAGTCCACGCAGGCCGAAACGTCCGGGCTTGTCCAAGTCTGCAGCCTGCCAGCCCCGACCGTCGTCGTTGATCTCGATGCTCAGCATGTCCGCAGCATGCACCACATCCACCGACACCCGCCGGGCCTGCGCGTGCTTGCTCACGTTGGTCAGCGCCTCCTGCACCGTTCGAAACGCTGCCAGGGCGGACTCCGTGCCCATCTGCAGCGGGGTCTCCGGCACGCTCAGGGTGCAGGCCACGCCGGTGCGGTCGATGAAGCCACGGCACAGCCACTGCAGGGCGGGCATCAGGCCCTGATCCAGGATGGCGGGGCGAAGGTTCATCATCAGCCGCTGTGCCGTCGACAGGGCCTGGTCCAGCACCTCCTGGGCCCGGTGTGCTCGTTGCACGACCTCTGCCTGCTGCCCGTGGCGCGCAATCCAGGACAGTTCGAACTTCAGTGCGGTCAAGGCACTGCCCACCTCGTCATGGATTTCGCGCGCCATGGCCGCGCGCTCGTCCTCGATGCTCGATTGCAGGTGCCGAGCCAATTCGGACAGTCGCGCACGCGACTGCGCCAGTTCGGCCTCGCTGCGGCGCCTCTCACGCTGCGCCTCGGCAGCCTGCAGAGCGCGCTCAATGGCCGGCAACAGACGCGCCGTGTGGCCCTTGAGCAGATAGTCACTTGCCCCATGGCGCATGGCATCCACGGCGGTGTCTTCCCCGATCTCACCGGACAGGATGATGAAGGGCACCACCAGGCCCGTGCCTTTGAGGATGGACAAGGCGGCCAGCCCTGAGAAACCCGGCAGCCGGTAGTCCGACAGGATCAGGTCCCAGGTCTGCTCGTCCAGGGCGTTGCGGTACTGCGACTCATGGTCCACACGGGTGCACTGCACGTCGGGCATGCCCCGCTGCAGGTGCAGGACCAGCAGGTCGTGGTCGTCCACCGAGTCCTCCAGGTGGAGCACCCGCAGCGGCCGGCCAAGGCCGGCATCAGGTTCAGGGGGGCGGACGGAAAGCGGCAGCATGAATCCTTGTGAAGTATGGCCGTCAGAGCCGGTCGCCGAACCCAGGCAGGCCAGGAATTGGGGGGGAAATTGCCCCATGATTATCTGAACAAATGCCACCCCCACCACCGAAACTGCATCCACTGATCTCGTGACTCCGTCGGCAAGCACTGGAACACACCGGTGAATGCCCGCCCAATCCATGACCCTGATGGCCGGAAATCCTGCAGCTAGCGACGCCCACGAGGCGCCGACGCGCGCCTATGCGCCGTTCGGCGCACTGGAGGCCACGGAGCTGCAGGACCACCTGCTGACCACCTTCAACGACCTGGAGAGGCTGCAACGCCTGCTGGATGGCATGTGCGACAGCCTGCTGCAGCACTTCTCCCGCGTCAATGAGCAGCTTGACGGCTTGCAGGGCGCCAGCGCCGCACAGGAATTGGAAGCCATACGGCAGGAACTCGCCGGGGCCATCACGGGACTGCAGTTTCAGGATATGGGGACTCAGCTCATCACTCACACGCTCAAGCGGCTGCGCAACTGCGCGGATCGCCTGGCCGCGGGTGCGCTGGGCGATGACGAAGACGGTGTGGGCCTGGTGGAGGAAGCCCCCACCCGACCCAACCCCGTGACCCAGGACGAAATGGACGCCGGGTCGGTTGAACTGTTCTGATTGGAGCCAAGCATGCACTCGATTCTCGCCGTCGATGATTCCGCCTCGATGCGCCAGATGGTCTCGTTCACCCTGAAGAACGCCGGGTTTCAGGTGGTCGAGGCCGTTGATGGTCAAGACGCCTGGGAGAAGGCGAATTCGCGCGACTTCAACCTGGTGCTCACGGACCAGAACATGCCGCGCATGGACGGCATCAGCCTCACGCGCAAGCTGCGCGAGAACCCCAAGTTCAAGGCCACGCCCATCCTCATCCTGACCACCGAGTCCAGCGAGCAGATGAAGCAAGCCGGTCGTGCGGCGGGCGCCACTGGCTGGCTGGTGAAGCCCTTCGACCCGGCCAAGCTGATCGAGGTGATCGGCAAGGTCATCCGCTGAAGGCTCGTCGGCCCCTCGGGGAACCGGCACGTTCTGCGACCAAGGAAGCGATATGTCTGACGGCGGCAACGGCGGATTCGATCTGAGCCAGTTCTACCAGGTCTTCTTCGAGGAGGCCGGCGAGAACCTGGACAACATGGAGCAGTTGCTGCTCAACCTGGACGTCACCACCGCCGACGACGAGGAGCTCAACGCCATCTTCCGCTGCGCCCACTCCATCAAGGGAGGCGCAGCCACCTTCGGCTTCAAGGATGTGGCCGAACTCACCCACGAGATGGAAACGCTGCTGGACAAGCTGCGTCGCCATGAATTGCAGGCCACGCCACCCATGGTGGATGTGCTGCTGGAGTCCGGCGACGCGCTCAAGGGTCTGCTGGCGCGCCACCAGGGCTCAAGCGACGAAGTGCTGGACACGACCGACCTGGTGAAGCGGATCATGGCGCTGAGCCACGGAACGGCCGCGCCCGCTGCCCCGGGACCCACGGCGGTGGCACCCACGGCACCGGTCGCACAGGACACGGCCGCGCCGGACGCCGTAACCGACTGGCCGGCAGATGACCCCGCGCCCACGGCACCGTCTGGTGCATCCGGCGCCGGCCAACGGCGCGAGTTGGAACTGCGCGTAGGTCCATTGGCCGAACCTGGCCGGGCCGACAACCTGATCGAGCTCTTCAAGGAGATCAGCGATCTGGGCACGATCGAACCGCTGGATGGTGGGCGGTCGGCCGATGGCATGCGCCGCTTCAAGGTGGTGACCAACAGCACCGACGACGACCTGCTGGATCTCTTCACCTTCCACGTGGCCCGTGAAGAGGTGCACATTGCCCCTTTCGGCCCCGGCTACGGCTTCCACGACGGTGCGCCCGGCGCTCCGGGTCCCTCCTCCGAAGACAAGCCAGCCGCCGAATCCGGATACGGCTTCTTCGACAACGCCCCCGGCTCACCTGGCGCAGGCAGCAGTGCGATGGCGACGCCGGCCGCGCCCTCCACTCCTGTCCCTGCAGCGGCAACTCCGGCGCGCGCCGCCGCCCCCAAGGCCGACGCCAAGGGTGCTGCCGCTTCGGGCAACCTGGAGTCCTCGACCCTGCGGGTATCCGTGGAAAAGGTGGATCAGCTCATCAACCTGGTGGGGGAGCTCGTGATCACGCAGGCCATGCTGGCGCAGAACAGCAAGGGCCTGGACGGCAAGCTCGAAGCCGACCTCACACAGCAGTTGGCCAGCAACCTGTCGGACCTCGAGCGCAACACCCGCGACCTGCAGGAAGCGGTGATGTCCATCCGCATGATTCCGATGTCGATGGTGTTCAACCGCTTCCCCCGCATGCTGCGCGACCTGGCGGGCAAGCTGGGCAAGAAGGTGGAACTGGTCACCCAGGGTGAAGCCACGGAACTGGACAAGGGCCTGGTGGAGAAGATCACCGACCCGCTGACGCACCTGGTGCGCAACAGTTGCGACCACGGCATCGAGATGCCCGCTGACCGCCTGGCCAAGGGCAAGCCCGAGACCGGCACCATCACGCTGATTGCCAGCCACCAGGGCGGCAGCATCGTCATCGAGGTGCGCGACGACGGCCGCGGGATGAACCGCGACAAGCTGATCAAGAAGGCGCGCGAGAAGGGCATCGACGCGCCGGACTCGATGACCGACTCCGAAGTGTGGAGCCTCATCTTCGCCCCGGGCTTCTCCACCGCCGAGCAGGTCACCGACGTGTCGGGCCGCGGCGTGGGCATGGACGTGGTGAAGAAGAACATCACCTCGCTCGGGGGTACGGTGGAGATCGACTCGGCCGAAGGCTACGGCATGAGCGTAAAGGTGCGCCTTCCCCTGACGCTGGCCATCATGGACGGCATGAGCGTAAGCGTGGGCCCCGAGTGCTACATCCTGCCGCTGTCCAGCGTGGTGGAGAGCTTCCAGGTGCAGGACGGCATGGTCAAGACCATCGGCGGCACCGGCCGCGTGGTGAAGGTACGCGAGGAGTACATGCCGGTGGTGGACCTGCAGAACGTCTTCAATGTGCCCGGTGAGTTCGACGACGAACCGCAGAACAACATCCTCACCGTGGTGGAGGCCGAGGGCAGCCGTGTGGCGCTGCGCATCACCGAGTTGCTGGGGCAGCAGCAGGTGGTGGTGAAGAACCTCGAGGCCAATTACCGCAAGGTCCACAACGTGTCCGGCGCCACCATCATGGGAGACGGCCGTGTGGCCCTGATCCTGGATGTGGGCTCACTGGTGCGGCACGCGCGACATTGAACAGCGGATCAACCGATCACACCCCATTCACCATCAGCAACAGGGAAGACCGATGGACATGACCGTAACCCCCGCCCGCGCCGCACAGGCACATGAGGCGATGGCCGCCATTGGCGGTGAGTTCCTCACCTTCCGCATCGGCACCGAGGAATACGGCATCGACATCCTGCGAGTGCAGGAGATCCGGTCCTACGAAGCGCCCACGCGCATTGCCAATGCGCCGGACTTCATCAAGGGCGTGGTGAACCTGCGCGGCGTGATCGTGCCCATCGTGGACCTGCGCATCAAGTTCGCGCTGGGTGATCCGGCCTATGACGAATTCACGGTGGTGATCGTGCTCAACGTGGCCAATCGTGTGGTGGGCGTGGTGGTGGATTCGGTGTCCGATGTGTTGGAACTGCGCCAGAACCAGATCCGCCCGGCTCCTCAGTTCAACACGGCCGTGGACGCGTCCTTCATCACCGGTGTGGGCACCGTGGTGGAAAACGAGCGCGAGCGCATGCTCATCCTCGTGAACATCGAGCAGTTGATGTCCAGCGCGGACATGGGCCTGTTCGACAGCCTGGGTTGAGCTCAGGCTTCGCGGGCCGCTGATACCGCCCTGTTTCGCCGTCTACTGCGCCGCTCGGCGCAGTGTGTCCACCACCGGACGCTGCCACACCGCGCGCAGGCCCAGGGCGCCGGCCCACCAGGCCAGCAAGGCACCGGCCACCAAGCCCCCGAGCGGTACCCATGGGCTGGGTGACCAGTTGAATTCGAACACGCTGCGGGCCAACACCGCGCCCACCACCATCGCCACGCTGGAGGCCAGCAGGCCCGACAGCGCGCCCACGCCCAACAGTTCCGCCCTCTGCATCGCCTGCAGCAAGGCGCTGCGGGCCCCCAGGGCGCGCATCACGGCGTATTCGCGCACGCGGGCCTCACGAGTGGCGGTGATGGTGGCCACCAGCACCAGCAGGCCGGATGCCAGCGTGAAAGCAAACAGGAACTCGACCGCCCGGATCACCTGATCCAGCACCTGCTGAACCTGCGCCACCGAGGCGGAGATGTCGACATTGGTGATGTTGGGAAAGGTCTGCAGCAGCGTGCGGTCCAAGGACTGCGCCGCCTTCTCCTCGGCGGGCGCCTTGAAGGCGCTGATGAAGGTGGTGGGAATGTCGGGCATGGCCGAGGTGGTGAACATCACGAAGAAGTTCACCCGCATGGAGCCCCATTCCACCTTGCGCAGGGACGTGATGCGCCCGGAGCGGGTCTGCCCGGCGATGTCGAAGTCCATCCGGTCGCCGATCTTCAGGCCCAGGGTCTGGGCCAGGCCTTCTTCCACACTCAAACCATCACCCGCCTTCTGGTCTTGGTCGTCAAGCCACTGACCCCTGATGACGCTGTTGTGGTTGGGAACCCGATCGGCGTAGCTGAGGTTGAACTCGCGCTCGACCAATCGCTGTGCACGGTCAGTCTGGAACTGCCCGGACTTGACTGGCTGGCCGTTGATGGCCACCAGACGCCCACGGATCATGGGGTACCAGTCGTAGTCCTTCACCCCCGCGCCGCGCAATGTTTGCTGGAAGGCGTCGGACTGTTCGGGTTGGAGGTTGATGACGAACCGATTGGGCGCATCGGGTGGCGTGGCCGCACGCCAACTGGCCACGAGGTCCGTGCGCAGCAATACCAGCAGCACCAGGGACAGCAGACCCACTGACAAGGCGCTGACCTGCAGCACCGAAAAGCCGGGCCTGGCCGCCAGTTGCCGCGTGGCCATCACGAGGGCCTGCCAGCGCCCACCAGAGCGCAGGCGCGGCACCACGCGCCGCAAGGCGAACATGGCCAACGCCGCCAGACCGGCAAAGAAGGCCAGTGCCGCGGCAAAGCCACCCACCGTGATCAAGCCCAGGCGGGTGTCGGATGACACCGCCATCAGCAAGGCTCCAAAGCTCAGCGCACCGGCACCCAACACGCCGAGCGAAAACGGGCGCGGCCGGCCCACGTCACGCCGAATGACCCTCAGCGGCGGCACCTGCGACAACTGCAGCACCGGCGGCAAGCCAAAACCCATCACCAGCACCCAACCCAAGGCCGCCGCCAGCAGACCCGGCTGCGCGCTGGCGCCGGGCAGTGTGGTCTTGACCAAGCCAGCCAGCAGCATCACGAAACCGTGGTGCACCGCCCATCCCAGTGCCACACCCACCGCACAGGCCAGCAGGCCCACCACCGCGAACTCGATGGCGTAGAGCACGGCGATCTCGCGCTGGTGCAGACCCAGCACGCGCAGCAAGGCACAGTCGTCCAGGTGCCGGTCGGTGAAGTCACGCGCGGCAATGCCCACGGCCACGGCCGCTAACAAGGCCGACAACAGGGCCACCAGGGTCAGGAACTTCTCGGCGCGGTCCAGCGTTTGGCGCATCTCCGGGCGGCCCGCTTCCAAACTCTCCAGACGAACGCCGCGCATGCCGTCGCCGTCGATTCGGGACTCGATCGCCTGGCGCAAGCCCGACACCGCCTGGGCCGCCGCTGCGCGCGTCATCGTGTCCGGCGCCAGCACCAAGAGGCGGTAGGTGACGCGGCTGGCCGGTTGAATCAGAGCCGTGGACGCCAAGTCCTGCTCATGCAGCATCACACGCGGCGAAAAACTCATGAAGCCGGCCCCGCGGTCGGGTTCGTTCAGGATGGCCCGCTCGATGCGCAGTGCGGCCTCGCCCAGCAGCAGCGTGTCGCCAATCGAAAGATTCAGCGCATCGAGCAGCGGCGCGTCCACCCACACCGCTCCAGGCTCGGGACCCTGTGCCACCTTGGCCTCTTGTTGTGAGAGGTCCTTCACCGTGAGCTTCCCTCGCAAGGGATAGCCATCACTCACCGCCTTGACGGCCACCAGCTTGAATTGCCCGCCCTGTTCCTGCGGCGCACGGGCCATGCTGGGAAAACCGACTGTGCGCGCCGTCTTCAGGCCACGCTCGGCCGCCCATTGGTCCCACTGCGCCGGCAGGGGCTGGTCCCCTGAAATCGCCAGGTCACCGCCCAGCAACTGGCCGGCATCCCGGGCCAGACCCGCCTGCAGCCGGTCGGCAAAGAAACTCACAGCCGAGAGCGCGGCCACGGCCAGCACCACCGCCAGACCCAACAGGCGCAGTTCACCCGCGCGGAAATCGCGCCAAGTCTGGCGCCAGGCCAAGAGGGCCAAGGGGGGGCGGGTGCGCGCAGTGCTCATGGGGCTGAATGATGCATGCAATCAGCCGCAACGGTGCGGCGTGGGGCTGCTGTTGAAATGTAGGCATGTCGCTGATCAAGCCCAGCCCAGAGGCAGCGGAACACACCGCCTGGTTCATCTCCCACGGTTCGCCCATGACCGCCCTGGGAGGTGGTGCAGCGGGTGCGTTCATGCGTGAACTGGGCACCCAGTGGCGCCAGGCCGGGCGCAGGCCCAAGGCCATCATCGGTGTCTCGGCCCACACCCTTACCCCTGCACACAACGGGGCACTGTTGGCCGCCCCGCGCCATGAGGCCGTCTACGATTTCGGAGGCTTTGATCCGGCCCTGCGAACCCTGCGCTACGACGCACCCGGCGCGCCTGACCTGGCCCATGATGTGGCGATGGTTCTGAACGAAGCCGGATGGGCGGTGCAGCAAGGGCCCTGGGGTGGACTGGACCATGGGCTGTGGACGCCGCTGCGCTTCCTGTGGCCCGCGGCGGACATACCCATCCTGCCCATGGCCTGGAACCCGCGCACTTCCCCGGCTGACCTGATGAAGCTGGGTGCGCAGTTGAGCCGCTTTGCCGCGCAAGGCGTGTGGCTCTTGGCCAGCGGCAGCATCACGCACAACCTGGGCCTGTTTGCACGCCATCAATTCCCCATGGAGGCCCCAGAAATCGAGGAAAGCCGCGCGTTTCGGCAGTGGTGGCGCTCGCGCACCGAGGCCGCAGACTGGGCCGCGCTGTGCGACTACCGCGCGCAGGCGCCGCATGCCGTGGCCATGCACCCCACCGATGAGCATCTCCTGCCCTTCTTCGTGGCCGCCGGCTGGGGGCAGGCGCTGCGGGGCTTGGGTGGCGGCGGCAACGCACAGCGCCTGCACGAGAGCGCGCAACATGGCGTCATCGGCATGGATGCCTACGGTTTCTGAGCAAGCCCCACGCAGCAGCCGCACTTCGCACTAGGATGAGGGGATGAACTTCGCCCTCACCCCCGAACTGCAGGCGCTGCAGCAACGCGTGCGCCGCTTCATCGCCGACGAGATCATTCCGCTGGAACGCGACCCGCGCTGGGGCGACCACGGCCCCACCGAAGACTTCCGCCTGGAACTCGTGGCCCGCGCCAAGGCGGCCGGCCTGTTGGCACCGCATGTGTCTCCGCATTACGGTGGCCTCGGGTTGGACCACCGCAGCCGCGCCGTGGTCTTTGAAGAGGCGGGCTATTCCA
This sequence comes from Rubrivivax sp., assembly GCA_027487995.1. Lineage (GTDB taxonomy): Bacteria > Pseudomonadota > Gammaproteobacteria > Burkholderiales > Burkholderiaceae_C > RFTU01. Next base: position 11,072 of record JAIYCN010000223.1, read on the forward strand.
CGCTGGGCCCGCTGGCCATGAACCTCTTCGCACCCGATGAGGGCAACATGCACCTCATGGAAGTGGTGGCCACGGCCGACCAGAAGAACCGCTGGCTGGCTCCGCTGGCCAGTGGCCAAATCCGCTCGTGCTTCTGCATGACCGAGCCGCCGCCAGGTGCGGGGTCCGACCCGTCCATGCTGCAGACCACGGCCACACCGGTCAACGATGCGCATGGCGAAGGCTGGCTTATCAATGGCACCAAGTGGCTGATCACCGGTGCACAGGGTGCGGGCTTCGCCATCATCATGGCGCGCTTGCCCGACGGGTCGGCCACCATGTTCCTGTCCGACATGGACGCCCCGGGCATCACGGTGGAGCGGCAGATGGATTCACTCGACCGTTGCTTCCCTGGCGGTCATTGCGTGGTGACCTTCAGCAATCTGCGCGTGGGGCCGGATGCGGTGTTGGGCGAACTGGGCAAGGGCTTTCGTTACGCGCAGGTGCGCCTCGCCCCGGCGCGGTTGACCCACTGCATGCGCTGGTTGGGTGCCGCGCGCCGCGCACACGACATTGCCTTGGCACACGCCCGCACGCGCACGGCCTTCGGCAAACCGTTGGGTGAACATGAAGGCGTGGGCTTCATGCTGGCCGACAACGA
>JAIYCN010000193.1 GCA_027487995.1 Rubrivivax sp.
AACGAGCGGGTGCTGATCACCACGCTGACCAAGCGCATGGCCGAGCAGCTGACCGACTACCTCACCGACAACGGCGTCAAGGTGCGCTACCTGCACAGCGACGTGGACACGGTGGAGCGGGTGGAGATCATCCGCGACCTGCGCCTGGGCGTCTTCGACGTGCTGGTGGGCATCAACCTGCTGCGCGAGGGCCTGGACATCCCCGAGGTGTCCTTGGTGGCCATCCTGGACGCGGACAAGGAAGGCTTTCTTCGCGCTGAGCGCAGCCTGATCCAGACCATCGGCCGCGCGGCGCGCAACGTCAACGGCATGGCCATTCTGTACGCCGACAAGATCACCGATTCCATGATGCGCGCCATCGACGAAACCGAGCGGCGCCGCGCCAAGCAGATCACATTCAACGAGGAACACGGCATCACGCCGCGCAGCGTGAAGAAGCAGGTGCGGGAGATGATCGACGGCGTGGTCAGCGACAAGAGCGCCAAGGATGATCTGCGCAACGCGCAGGCCGCCGCCGAGGTGGAGGCGCTGTCCGAAAAGGACCTGGGCAAGCGCATCAAGGCACTGGAAAAGCAGATGCTGGAGCACGCCCGGAACCTGGAGTTCGAGAAGGCGGCCCGGGTGCGGGACCAACTGGCGCTCATCAAGGAGCAGGCCTTTGGCGCGGCGGGTTCCTCCAGTGTGGTGCCGCTGGTGGGCAAGGGGGGGTAGGGCGGTCGTTCAGGTGGGCTGGGATAGTTGGGAACTATCGGTTTGATCGGAATTTTTTGTCTTGGACAACGGAACCTTTTAAGCCCATAATCCCACTAAGGGAGTCAACTTCCCTTCTATACTTGAGCAATCCAGTCGGAATCCGCCGCCCGGAAGAGCTCAAGGCTCACCCTAGGACACCTCCATGCGACTCACCACCAAAGGCCGTTTTGCAGTCACTGCCATGATCGACCTGGCTCTGCGTTCGCAGAATGGCCCGGTCGCATTGGCCGCCATCAGCCAGCGCCAGCAGATTTCGCTGTCCTATCTCGAACAGCTCTTCGGCAAGCTGCGCCGCCACGAGCTGGTCGAGAGTACCCGCGGCCCCGGCGGCGGTTACTCCCTGGGCCGCAAGGCTGACGACATCACGGTGGCCGACATCATCGTGGCCGTGGACGAGCCCATCGACGCCACCGGCTGCGGCGGCAAGGAAAACTGCATGGGCGACGAAGCCGGCCGCTGCATGACGCACGACCTGTGGACCAGCCTGAACGCCAAGATGATCGAGTACCTCGATTCCATCTCCCTGCGCCGCCTGGTTGACGAGCAGCTGGCCAAGGGCATCTCCATTGAAGAGGCCCCGGTCAAGCGCGCCATTTCCAGCACCCCGGTGGTCAAGCCCATCAAGGTCACCGCCCCGAATTCGGTCTTCGCCCTGGGTTCGGCATTCGCCAAGTAAGCATTACCGCATGACACCGCATCTGCCCATCTACATGGACTATGGGGCCACCAACCCGGTGGACCCCCGCGTGGCCCAGGCCATGATTCCCTGGCTCACCGAGCACTTCGGCAACCCCGCCTCGCGTTCACACGCCTGGGGCTGGGAGGCCGAAGCCGCGGTGGAAAAGGCCCGTGAGGATGTGGCGGCGCTCATCGGCGCCGACCCGCGCGAAATTGTGTGGACCAGCGGCGCCACCGAGAGCAACAACCTGGCCATCAAGGGTGCGGCGCAGTTCTACAAGGCGCGCGGCAAGCACATCATCACCGTCAAGACCGAGCACAAGGCGGTGTTGGACACGGTGCGTGAACTGGAACGCCAGGGCTTTGACGCCACCTACCTGGACGTGCAGGAAAACGGCCTGCTGGACCTGAACGCCCTGCGCGACGCCATCCGGCCCGACACCATCCTCATCTCGGTGATGTTCGTCAACAACGAGATCGGCGTCATCCAGGACATCCCCGCCATCGGCGCGATGTGCCGCGAAAAGGGCATCATCTTCCACGTGGACGCCGCACAGGCCACGGGCAAGGTGGCCATCAATATGGCCGAACTGCCCATCGACCTGATGAGCCTGGCCTCGCACAAGACCTACGGGCCCAAGGGTATTGGCGCCCTGTACGTGCGCCGCAAGCCCCGCGTGCGCCTGGAAGCGCAGATGCACGGCGGTGGTCACGAGCGCGGAATGCGGTCGGGCACGCTGCCCACCCACCAGTGCGTGGGCATGGGCGAAGCCTTCCGCATCGCCCGCGAGGAAATGGGCACCGAAAACGAGCGCATCCGCATGCTGCAGCGCCGCCTGTTGGACGGCCTGAAGGACATGGAGCAGGTGTTCATCAATGGCGACACGGAGCGCCGTGTGCCGCACAACCTGAACATTTCCTTCAACTTCGTGGAGGGCGAGTCGCTCATCATGGGCGTCAAGGGCATCGCCGTGAGCTCCGGCTCGGCCTGCACCTCGGCCTCCCTGGAGCCCAGCTACGTGCTGCGTGCCCTGGGCCGCAGTGACGAACTGGCGCACTCCAGCCTGCGCATTACCATCGGGCGTTTCACCACCGAGCAGGAAATCGACGAAGCCGTCGCGCTGCTGCGCGACCGCGTGGGCAAACTGCGCGAGCTGTCCCCGCTGTGGGAGATGTACAAGGACGGCGTGGATCTCTCCACCATCCAGTGGGCCGCGCATTGAGGAGCATGAAGTAAATGGCATACAGCGAAAAGGTCGTCGACCACTACGAGAACCCCCGCAACGTCGGCGCCTTTGAGAAAGGTGACGAGAACGTGGGCACCGGCATGGTGGGCGCCCCGGCCTGCGGCGACGTGATGAAGCTGCAGATCAAGGTCAACCCGGCCACCGGCCTGATCGAGGACGCGAAGTTCAAGACCTACGGTTGCGGCTCGGCCATTGCCTCCAGCTCCCTGGTCACCGAATGGGTCAAGGGCAAGTCGCTCGACGAAGCCCTGCAGATCAAGAACACCCACATTGCCGAAGAGCTGGCCCTGCCGCCGGTGAAGATCCACTGCTCCATCCTGGCCGAAGACGCCATCAAGGCCGCGGTCGAGGACTACAAGGCCAAGGCCCAGTCCGAAGGCACGGCGCACTGAGCGGCGCACCATGGCCGTCACCCTCACCGAAGCCGCTGCGCGGCACGTCACCCGCTACATCGCCAAACGAGGCAAGGGAGTTGGTGTGCGCCTGGGCGTCAAGACCACCGGTTGCTCCGGCCTGGCCTACAAGCTTGAGTACGCCGACGACTTCGCCCCTGAAGACCACATCTTCGAGGGCCACGGCGTCAAGATCCTCATCGACCCCAAGAGCTTCCCCTACCTCGACGGCACCGAGCTCGACTTCGTGCGCGAGGGCCTCAACGAAGGCTTCAAGTTCCACAATCCGCGCGAGAAAGACCGTTGCGGTTGCGGCGAGTCGTTCCGGGTTTGATTCCGAAAATGGGGTCGGGTCAATAAAAAATGACTCTGACCCCATTTTCTCTGTCGGTGGACGATTTCACCGTCTTCGGCCTTCCCCAGCGTTACACGCTTGACGCCGCGGATCTTGACGCCCGCTGGCGCGACCTGCAGGCCCGCGTGCACCCGGACCGCTTTGCGGCTGAAGGCGCCGCCGCGCAGCGGGTGGCGATGCAATGGTCCGTGCGGGTCAATGAAGCCTATCGGCGCCTGAAGGACCCCATCCAGCGCGGCGCTTTGATGTGCGAACTGCAGGGGGTGGCGATTGAGGCCGAACGCAACACCGCCATGCCGCCGGCCTTCCTGATGCAGCAGATGGAATGGCGCGAGGCCCTGGAAGAAGCAGGGACGGCTGACGAGGTGTCCGAGCTGGATGCTCGGGTAAGGGCAGAATTGCGGCTCATGCAGGCGCAGCTGGCCGTTCTCATCGACGGCCAACCCGGCACCCCGCCCAACCTGAATGCCGCCGCGCAGCAGGTGAGGGCGCTGATGTTCGTGCAGCGCTTCCTTCAAGACATCGCCCGCCGGGCCGACGCGCTCGACCAGGCTTCCTGACCCATGGCACTGCTGCAGATTTCCGAACCCGGCCAGGCGCCGGACCCGCACCAAAGGCGCATTGCCGTGGGCATTGACCTGGGAACCACCCATTCGCTGGTGGCCGCGGTTCGCCATGGGGTGGCCGAGTGCCTGCCCGACGACCAGGGCCGCGTGATCCTGCCCTCGGCGGTGCGCTACCTGGGCGAAGGCCGCCGCCAGATTGGCGCGCAGGCACTGGCCGCACAGGCCGAAGACCCGGAGAACACGCTGGTGTCGGTCAAGCGCTTCATGGGCCGTGCCTTGGCCGATGTGAAGGGCGCAGGGCGCTTGCCGTACCGCTTCATCGAGCGCCCTGGCATGGTGGCGTTTGACACGCGTGAAGGCGTGAAGACGCCGGTGGAAGTGAGTGCCGAGATTCTGGCCACGCTGCGCTACCGTGCCGAAGACACCTTTGTGGACGACTTGTACGGCGCCGTGATCACGGTGCCGGCCTATTTCGACGATGCCCAGCGCCAAGCGACGAAGGACGCAGCGCAACTGGCCGGCATCAACGTCCTGCGGCTCATCAACGAGCCCACGGCCGCGGCGGTGGCCTACGGCCTGGACAACGGCAGCGAGGGTCTGTACGCCGTCTACGACCTGGGCGGCGGCACCTTCGACGTGTCGCTGTTGCGCCTGTCGCGCGGCGTGTTCGAAGTGGTGGCCACGGGCGGCGATGCCGCGCTGGGGGGCGACGACTTCGACCATGCCTTGGCCGAATGGGCCTTGGCACAAGCGACGCATCAAACCGCGGGGCAGGGCAATGCCGAACGAAGCCCGCACGACAAGCGCGCCATCCTGGTGGCCGCCCGCGCGGCCAAGGAGGGCCTGAGTGCGGCTGAAGACACCGTGCTCACGGCCGCTTTGGATGGTGGCGAACTGCGCGTGAACGTCACGCGGACGCAGCTCAACGCGCTGTGCAAGCCCCTCATCGACAAGACGCTGCAGTCGGTTCGCCGCGTGCTGCGGGACGCCGGTGTCACCCGCGACGAGGTGTTGGGCGTGGTGATGGTGGGTGGCTCCACCCGCATGCCGGCGGTGCAGACCGCGGTGGGCGAACTGTTCGGGCGCGCGCCGTTGACCAACCTCAACCCCGACGAAGTGGTGGCGCTGGGCGCGGCCATTCAAGCCAATCAGCTGGCGGGCAATGCGGCTGATGGCGAAATTCTGTTGCTTGATGTGATTCCGCTGTCGCTGGGCCTGGAGACCATGGGTGGCCTGGTGGAGCGCGTGATTGAGCGCAACAGCACCATCCCCACGGCCAAGGCGCAGGACTTCACCACCTTCAAGGACGGCCAAACTGCCATGGCCATCCACGTGGTGCAGGGCGAGCGCGAACTGGTGTCCGATTGTCGGTCGCTGGCCCGCTTCGAACTGCGCGGCATCCCGCCCATGGTGGCCGGTGCTGCGCGCATCCGCGTCACCTTCGAGGTGGACGCAGACGGCCTTTTGAGCGTGAGCGCCCAGGAAATGACCAGCGGCGTGCAGGCCTCCGTGGCGGTCAAGCCCAGCTACGGCCTGGCCGACGACGAAATCGCGCGCATGCTCTCGGAAGGCTTCACGCAGGCCGACGCCGACATGGGTGCCCGCGCACTGGCCGAGGCCCGTGTGGAGGCCGAGCGCATGCGCCTGGCCACGCTGTCGGCCTTGGCCGCGGATGGTGATCTGCTCAGCGCCGATGAGCGCCGCGCCATCGACCAACTGCTGGCGGCCTTGGCCACCACGGCCCAGGGCCAGGACCATGGCGCCATCAACGCCGCCGTTGAGGCGCTGGCCCACGGCACCGAAGCCTTCGCCGCCGTGCGCATGAACCGCAGCATCCAGCAGGCGCTTTCGGGGCGCTCCATCGACTCCATCTGACCATGCCCATCATCAAGATCCTGCCGCACGCGCACTACTGCCCGCAGGGCGACACCATCGAAGCCGAGACCGGCACGTCGATCTGCGAAGCCCTGATCGACCACGGCATCGAGATTGAACACGCCTGCGAAATGAGCGCGGCCTGCACCACCTGCCACGTGGTGGTGCGCAGCGGCTTCAATTCCCTGGGCGAGATCGACGAGATTGAGGAAGACCTGCTGGACAAGGCCTGGGGCTTGGAATCCACCTCGCGCCTGAGCTGCCAGGCCATCCTGGCCGACGAAGACGTGACGATCGAGATTCCCAAGTACACGATCAACCACGCGCGCGAAAACCACTGAGGCCTTCCCGCGCCATGCTCGTCCTCGGCATCGAGTCCAGTTGCGACGAAACCGGCGTGGCCCTGGTGGGCTTCGAAGGCCAGCAAGCCCCGCGCCTTTTGGCCCAGGGCCTGCACACCCAGATCGACATGCACAAGGCCTATGGGGGCGTGGTGCCGGAATTGGCCTCGCGTGACCACATCCGGCGCGTGGTGCCCCTGGTGCGGCAGGTGATGGACGACGCCTGTTGCGCGTTGCAGGATGTGGACGTGGTGGCCTACACCGCCGGGCCGGGCTTGGCCGGCGCGCTGCTGGTGGGGGCCGGCATGGCACAGGCCCTGGCCGTGGCCTTGGGCAAGCCGGTGTTGCCGGTGCACCATCTGGAAGGCCACCTGCTGTCGCCTTTTCTTTCAGCCGACCCACCGTCCTATCCCTTCGTGGCCCTGCTGGTGTCGGGCGGGCACACGCAACTCATGCGCGTGGATGGGGTGGGGCGCTACGAACTGCTGGGCGAATCCATCGACGACGCGGCCGGTGAAGCCTTTGACAAGTGCGCCAAGCTGATCGGGCTGGACTACCCCGGTGGCGCGGCGCTCTCGCGCCTGGCCCAGCAGGGCCGGCCAGACGCCTACGCCTTCCCACGGCCACTGCTGCACAGCGGCGACCTCGACTTTTCCTTCGCCGGGCTGAAGACCTCGGTGGCCACGCAGGTGCGCAAGCTGGGGGACGCACTGTCGGATGCCCAGCGCGCCGATGTCGCCGCCTCCACGCAGGCGGCCATCGTGGAGGTGCTGGTGCGCAAGAGCATGAGCGCCCTGCGGCAGACGGGGCTGCAGCGGCTGGTGGTGGCCGGGGGCGTGGGCGCCAACGCAGCCCTGCGCGATCAACTCAATGCCGCCTGTGCCCGGTTGCGCGCCCGCGTGCACTACCCAGAACTGCACCTGTGCACGGACAACGGCGCCATGATTGCCCTGGCCGCGGCCATGCGGCTGCAGGCCGGGCACGCCGATGCCGCGCCGGCGGGCGCCTTTGAAGTGCGCCCCCGTTGGCCCCTGGTGGCCCAAGTCTGAACCTGGCTATAATGCTGGGCGCACCTGAAGACGGGTGCGCCCACGCACGGCACCGGTCGGTTTCACTGGTGACCGCAAGTTCAACTCCGGAAACCGTTGGCAGCCCACTCGGCGCCCGCCCAGCAGCATCGGCTGTCAAGCGGGCAAGAGAAGGGCGGTCACGCGGACCTTCCGGTCAGACCTTACGTTCTGGAAACAGCAGGAAACTGCAAAAGGAAGCACGCATGTCCGCAGCCGACATCATCAAGGCCGATATCGTCAAGGCCCACGCCCGTGGCGCCAACGACACCGGCAGTCCCGAAGTGCAGGTGGCCCTGATCACCGCCCGCATCAACGACCTGACCCCCCATTTCAAGCAGCACGCCAAGGACCACCATGGCCGCCGCGGCCTGCTGCGCCTGGTCAACCAGCGCAAGCGCCTGCTGGCCTATCTGAAGGACAAGGACGCCGACCGTTACGTCGCCCTGATCCAGAAGCTCGGCCTGCGCAAGTGATCGTGAATTGACGAACAGAGGCCTGTCTGGATCCATTCCAGCACAGGCTTCTTTCGTTTTGAGGAGCCGGCGCAAGGCGCGGCGTTGATGTGTCATTCCAAGGGGGCTGCCGTGATCTGCGGATCCGCTGCCCACCGGCAACCCCCCTGGAATGGCATCACGCTACGGCGACCGGCACGCGCAACGGCGGCACGGGTTTCAGAGCTCATCCTTCGCACCACGCGGCACTGCGCCGCACCGCGATGACCCGCAGCCGCCTCCAATCGGAGCAAACGCATGAGCCTGTTCAACAAAGTCACCAAGACCTTCCAGTGGGGCCCCCACACCGTCACCCTGGAAACGGGTGAGATCGCCCGCCAGTCCAGCGGCGCCGTGCTCGTCGACATGGACGGCACCGTGGTGCTGGCCACCGTCGTGGCCAAGAGCGAAGCCAAGGCCGGCCAGGACTTCTTCCCCCTGACCGTCGACTACATCGAGAAGACCTACGCCGCGGGCCGCATCCCGGGCAGCTTCTTCAAGCGCGAAGGCCGCCCGAGCGAACTCGAGACGCTCACCAGCCGTCTGATCGACCGCCCCATCCGCCCGCTGTTCCCCGATGGCTTCTTCAATGAAGTGCAGGTGGTGGTGCATGTGCTGAGCTTGAACCCCGAGGTGCAGGCCGACATCGCCGCCATGATCGGCACCTCCGCGGCCCTGTCGGTTTCCGGCATCCCCTTCAATGGCCCCATCGGCGCGGCGCGCGTGGGCTATGTGAACGGCGAGTATGTGCTCAACCCCGGCAAGTCCGACCTGGCCAACTCCAAGCTGGACCTGGTGGTGGCCGGCACCGAAAGCGCCGTGCTGATGGTGGAATCCGAAGCCGACCAGTTGTCTGAAGAAGTGATGCTGGGCGCCGTGGTCTATGGCCATGAGCAGGGCAACATCGCCATTGCCGCCATCAACGAACTGGTGCGCGACGCCGGCAAGCCCGAGTGGAACTGGCAGCCGCCTGCCAAGGACGAGGCCTTCATTGCCAAGGTTTCGGCCTTGGGCGAAGAGAAGCTGCGCGCGGCCTACCAGATTCGCAGCAAGCAGGCCCGCACGCAAGCCTGCCGCGAGGCCTATGCCGCCGTCATGGACGGCCTGAAGGCCGAAGGCATCGACTTCGACAGTGTCAAGGTCGAAGGCCTGCTGTTCGAAATCGAGTCGCGCATCGTCCGCAGCCAGATCCTGGCCGGCGAGCCGCGCATCGACGGCCGCGACACCCGCACCGTGCGCCCCATCGAGATCCGCAACAGCGTGCTGCCGCGCACCCACGGCTCGGCCCTGTTCACCCGCGGTGAAACCCAGGCCCTGGTGATCGCCACGCTGGGCACCGACCAAGACGCGCAGAAGATCGACGCGTTGGCCGGTGAGTTCACCGACCGCTTCCTGTTCCACTACAACATGCCCCCGTTCGCCACTGGCGAAACCGGCCGCGTGGGCAGCCCCAAGCGCCGCGAAATCGGCCACGGCCGCCTGGCCAAGCGCGCCCTGGTGCCGCTGCTGCCTGCCAAGGAAGATTTCGCCTACACCGTGCGTGTGGTC
>JAIYCN010000159.1 GCA_027487995.1 Rubrivivax sp.
CAAGTCCGTGTTGGAGAAGGAGCGCCGGGGCGACTACCTGGGCAAGACGGTGCAGGTGATTCCGCACGTCACCAACGAGATCCAGGACTATGTGAAGCGCGGGGCGGGCATCGGCACGCCGGACGCGGTGGACGTGGCCATCGTGGAGATTGGCGGCACGGTGGGTGACATCGAGTCCCTGCCCTTCCTGGAAGCCGTGCGGCAACTGTCGCTGAAGCTGGGGCCTGCGCATGCGGCCTTCGTGCACCTGACCTACCTGCCGTGGATTGCCACGGCCGGCGAGCTCAAGACCAAGCCCACGCAGCACACGGTGCAGAAGTTGCGCGAGATCGGCATCCAGCCTGATGCACTGCTGTGCCGCGCCGACCGCCGCGTGCCGGATGACGAAAGCGAAAAGATTTCGCTGTTCACGAACGTGCCTTCGCATGGCGTGATCAGCATGTGGGACGTGGACACCATCTACAAGGTGCCGCGCATGCTGCACGAGCAGGGGCTGGACGAACTGATCTGCATGAAGCTGCAGTTGCTCACGCGCCCGGCCGACCTCAAGCGCTGGGACGACCTGGTGCACGCGGTGGAGCATCCCGCACGCGAGGTGACGATTGCCATGTGCGGCAAGTACACCGACCTGTCGGACTCCTACAAGTCGCTGAACGAAGCCCTGCGCCATGCCGGCATCCACAACCAGGCGCGAGTGAAGATCGAGTACGTCGACTCCGAAACACTCACGCCGGGCAATGTGTCGCAGTTGTCGAAGTTCGACGCGGTGCTGGTGCCAGGAGGTTTCGGCAAGCGCGGCGTGGAAGGCAAGATCCTGGCCGCGCAGTTTGCGCGCGAGCAGCGCATCCCCTACCTGGGCATCTGCCTGGGCATGCAGGTGGCCACCATCGAATACGCGCGGCACATGGCCGGCCTGTCCGGGGCCAACAGCACCGAGTTCGATGCGCAGACGCCCCACCCGGTGATTGCGCTGATCGACGAGTGGCAGGACCGCGACGGCACCATCCAGAAGCGCGACGCGAACTCCGACCTCGGCGGCACCATGCGGCTTGGCGCGCAGAGTTCGGATGTGAAGGCCGGCACGCTGGCGCATCGCATCTATGGCCCAGTGGTGACCGAGCGCCACCGCCACCGGTACGAGGCCAACGAACGCTACCTGGAGCGCCTGCAGCAGGCCGGGTTGGTGATCTCGGCCATCACCCAGCGCGAAAAGCTCACCGAGATGGTCGAATTGCCCCAAAGCACCCACCCCTGGTACGTGGGCGTGCAGTTTCACCCCGAATTCAAGAGCACACCCTGGGACGGGCATCCGCTGTTCACCAGCTATGTGAAGGCCGCGCTGGACCACCAGGCTGCCCAAGGTCATGCCGCCACCGCTTCCTCGGCTGATGCACGCACGGGAGCACCGGCATGAAGCTCTGCGGATTCGAGGTTGGCATCGACCGGCCCTTCTTCCTGATCGCCGGCCCCTGCGTGGTGGAAAGCCAGGAATTGCAGTTGGAGGTTGCCGGGCACCTGAAGGAGATCACGGCCGAGCTGGGCATCCCCTTCATCTTCAAGAGCAGCTACGACAAGGCCAACCGGTCCAGCGGCACATCGTTCCGGGGTCCCGGCCGCACGCGCGGCTTGGCCATCCTGGACGAAGTGCGCCGCCAACTGGGCGTGCCCATCCTCACCGACGTGCACACCGAGGAGGAAGTGCCCGAAGTGGCCGCGGTGGTGGATGTGCTGCAGACGCCGGCCTTCCTGTGTCGCCAGACGGACTTCATCCGCACCGTGGCCCAGTGCGGCAAGCCGGTGAACATCAAGAAGGGCCAGTTCCTGGCGCCGCACGACATGAAGAACGTCATCGACAAGGCCCGTGCCGCTGCGCGCGAAAAAGGCCTGAACGAGGACAACTTCATGGCCTGCGAGCGGGGTGCGAGCTTCGGCTACAACAACCTGGTCAGCGACATGCGCTCGCTGGCCATCATGCGCGAAACCGGTGCACCGGTGGTGTTCGACGCCACCCACAGTGTGCAGTTGCCCGGCGGCCAGGGCACCTCATCGGGCGGGCAGCGCGAATTCGTGCCGGTGCTGTCGCGGGCGGCGGTGGCCGTGGGCGTGGCGGGCCTGTTCATGGAGACGCATCCCAACCCGGCGCAGGCCCTGAGCGACGGGCCCAACGCGGTGCCCTTGAAGCACATGAAGGCGCTGCTGTCGCAACTGGTGGAACTGGACCGAGTGGTCAAGCGCCAGACGCTGCTTGAGAACGATTTTTCCTGCTGATTTTTCTTTTTGGAGTTGAGTTGATATGAGCGCCATCGTCGACATCGTCGGACGCGAAATTCTGGACAGCCGCGGCAACCCCACGGTGGAGTGCGACGTGCTGCTGGAGTCCGGCACCATGGGCCGCGCGGCCGTGCCTTCGGGCGCGTCCACCGGCAGCCGCGAAGCCATCGAGCTGCGCGACGGCGACAAGGGCCGCTACCTGGGCAAGGGCGTGCTGCGCGCGGTGGAGCACATCAACACCGAGATCAGCGAATCGGTGCTGGGGCTGGATGCCTCTGAACAAGCCTTCCTGGACAAGACCCTGATCGACCTCGACGGCACCGACAACAAGAGCCGCCTTGGCGCCAACGCCATGCTGGCCGTGAGCATGGCCGTG